>JACZKT010000313.1 GCA_014859905.1 Rubrivivax sp. | reverse complement strand
GCCCACCGAGGCGCTGGATGGCGGGCGTGCGCGGCGGATGAATTGCCGCATGCTGACTTCGGGCAGCACACCCTGCTCCTTCAGCCAGCGGTTGGTCTCGTGGTAGGCCTCTTCCACCAGCAGCGCGAATTCCTCGTGCAGCACCGGCTGCAGCTCGCGCCAGCCCTCCAGGGTCTGGCCGGCGGCGAGCCAGGCATCGAAGACGATGCGCGCCAGCACATGAGCGCGCAGCATGTCGTGCGCTTCGAGCTCGTTGCGTCCTTCCAGGTGCGCCACGCGCGAGCGCAGGTCGGAAAACTCCCAGGACGCGCGGTCCATGATGGCCAGCGCCAGCCGCGAGGTCACGATCTCCAGCTCGATGGTGTCGTCGGGCACCAGGCTGAGGGCGTTCGGTGGCTGGCCTCGCTGCGTCGGGTCGCTCGGCCGCAGCGGCGCAGCGCTGGGCAACAAGGCCTGCCGCAGCCCGGTGACGATGCCGCGGTGCCAGGCCTGCGCATTGCTCGTCAGCCCATGCAGGAGGTCGCGCCGCCGCATGAGCACGCCGTGCTCGCTGGGTTTGTCGAACAGCGCACGCGCGCCGTCCAGCGCCGCCTGCACCAGGCCGACGAGACCCTTGACCAGTTCCTCCGTGTACAGCCGCCGCGCCTGGCCGGCCATGGAATCTTGCGAGGCGCGGTTGGCCATGTCAGGGCTGGGTGTCCGGGAGTGGCGCAGCGTAAGAGTGGCGCAGCGTAAGCCACTCTACACCACCGCCCCCGCGTTCGGATCGTTGGGGTCGGACTCCTTGGCCCCCTGCTTGACCAGGTCTTCGCGCCTGACACCCAGGCGCAGTGCGATGCCTGCGGCGACGAAGATCGACGAGTAGATGCCGAACAGGATGCCGATGGTCAGCGCCACCGCGAAGTAGTGCAGCGTCGGCCCGCCGAAGATCAGCATCGACAGCACCATCAACTGCGTCGAACCATGGGTGATGACGGTGCGGCTGATGGTGCGCGTGATGGCATGGTCGATGGCCTGCGGCGTGCTGAGCTTGCGAAAGCGCCGGAAGGTCTCGCGGATGCGGTCGAAGATGACCACCGACTCGTTCACCGAATAGCCCAGCACGGCCAGGATGGCAGCCAGCACGGCGAGCGAAAACTCCCACTGGAAGAAGGCGAAGAAGCCCAGGATGATGACCACGTCGTGCAGGTTGGCCACGATGCCGGCGACGGCGAACTTCCACTCGAAGCGCAGCGACAGGTAAGCCATGATGCCGAGCACGGTGACGAGCAGCGCCAGCGCGCCGTTCTGGTACAGCTCGGCGCCCACCGAGGGGCCGACGAATTCGGTGCGCATCAGGCGCAGCGGCTCCTTGCCGTCGGCCGCGGTGCATGAGGGCCGGCTGACCTGCTCGCCCTGCGGCGTGGTGTATTCCTTGGTCGCCAGCGTGCCGGTCTCGGCCTTGCACAGCGCGGCGAACACCAGGGCGGCGACATCGGTCTGCTTGACGTCGCCGCGCACCGGCAGGCGGATCAGCACGTCGCGCGAGGTGCCGAACTTCTGCACCTGCACCTCGCCGAAGCCCAGGCCTTCGACGACGCCGCGCGTGCGCTCGATGTCGGCCATCTGCTCGTACTGCACCTCGACCAGCGTGCCGCCGGTGAATTCGATCGACAGCTGCAGGCCGCGCGTGGTGAGAAAGAACACCGCCAGCGCGAAGGTGAGGAACGAGACGACGTTGAGCACCAGCGCATGGCGCATGAAGGGAATGTCGCGTTGTATCCTGAAGAATTCCATGGCGCGCCCCTTCAGCTCTCGGCCGCCGGCTTGGCGCCGTCGGGCCGCCAGACCTGGCCGATCGACACCGACTTCAGCCGCTTCTGGCTGCCGTACCAGAGGTTGACGAGGCCGCGCGAGAAGAACACCGCCGAGAACATCGACGTCAGGATGCCCAGGCAGTGCACCACCGCGAAGCCGCGCACCGGGCCCGAGCCGAAGGCCAGCAGCGCCAGGCCGGCGATCAGCGTCGTCACGTTGCTGTCCAGGATGGTGCCCCAGGCCTTCTCATAGCCGACCTGGATGGCCACCTGCGGCGGCGCGCCGCCGCGCAGCTCTTCGCGCACGCGTTCGTTGATCAGCACGTTGGCGTCGATGGCCATGCCCAGGGTGAGCGCGATGGCGGCAATGCCGGGCAGCGTGAGCGTGGCCTGCAGCATCGACAGCAGCGCCACCAGGCACAGCAGGTTGAAGGCCAGCGCCACCGTCGAGAAGACGCCGAACAACAGGTAGTAGGCGCACATGAAGGCCGCGATTGCCGCCAGGCCGTAGATCACGCTGTCGAAGCCCTTGCCGATGTTCTCGGCGCCCAGGCTGGGGCCGATGGTGCGTTCCTCGATGATCTCCATCGGCGCGGCCAGCGAGCCCGCGCGCAGCAGCAGCGCCTGGTCGTTGGCTTCCTGCGTCGTCATGCGGCCGGAGATCTGCACGCGGCCGCCGGAGATTTCACTGCGGATCACCGGCGCCGTGACGACCTCGCCCTTGCCCTTCTCGAACAGGATGATGGCCATGCGCTTGCCGACGTTTTCGCGCGTCACGTCCCTGAAGACGCGCGCGCCCTTGGCGTCGAGCGTGAGGTTGACCACCGGTTCCTGGGTCTGCGAATCGAAGCCCGGTTGCGCGTCGGTGAGGTTCTCGCCGGTCAGCACCACCTGGCGCAGCACGATGATGGGCCGGCCGTCGCGTTCCAGGAAGCGCTCGCTGCCGAAGGGCACGGGCGTGCTGCCGCGCTCGGCCTCGCGCGCCTCGGTGGTCTCGTTGACCATGCGCACCTCCAGCGTCGCGGTGCGGCCGATGATGTCCTTGGCCTTGGCGGTGTCCTGCACACCGGGCAGTTGCACCACCACGCGGTCCAGCCCCTGCTGCTGGATCACCGGCTCGGCGACGCCGAGTTCGTTGACGCGGTTGTGCAGCGTGGTGATGTTCTGCTTGACGGCCTGTTCCTGCACCAGCCGCGCGGCCTCGGGCTTGAGCGTGCCGGCGAGCACGATCTCGCCGCCTTCGGCGGCCGACTGCAGCCATTGCAGGTCGGGCAAGCGGTCGGCCAGCAGCTCCAGCGCCTGCTGCGTGGTGGCGGCGTCGCGGAAGCGGACCTCCAGCGCATTGCCTGCGCGCACGATGCCGGCGTGGCGGATGTTCCTTTCGCGCAGCAGCGTGCGCACGTCGCCGGTCAGCGCCTCGGCGCGCTTGGTCAGCGCCGACTTCATGTCGACCTGCATCAGGAAGTGCACGCCGCCGCGCAGGTCCAGCCCCAGGTACATCGGCAGCGCGCGCACGCGGCCCATCCACTGCGGCGAACGCGAGACGAGATTGAGTGCGACGATGTAGCGCGGGTCGGCCGGGTCGGGGTTGAGCGCGGCGCCGATGGCGTCCTTGGCCTTGAGCTGGGTGTCGGTGTCGGCAAAGCGCGCGCGCACCGAGGTGCCCTCGAGCTGCACGAAGTCGGGCTTCAGGTTGGCGGCCTGCAAGACCTGCTGCACGCGCTCGACCATGGCGGCTTCCACCTTCACGGTGGCCTTGCCGCTGGACACCTGCACGGCCGGTGCCTCGCCGTAGAAGTTGGGCAGCGTGTACAGCAGCCCGACCAGCAGCACGAGGCCGAGCAGGGCGTACTTCCACAAGGGGTAGCGGTTCATGGGACCTTCCTGGGCCGGCGCGCGCCAGCGGCGCGCCGGGCGCGAGCGGTTTACTTGAAGGTGCCCTTGGGCAGGACCTGGATCACCGAGGCGCGCTGCACCTGCAGCTCGACGCCGTTGGCCACCTCGACATGCAGGAAGTTGTCGCCGAGCCTGGCGACGCGGCCGAGCACGCCGCCGGCGATGACCACCTCGTCGCCCTTGGCGATGGCCTCGACCATCGCCTTGTGTTCCTTCTGCTTCTTCATCTGCGGCCGGATCATGATGAAGTACAACACCACGAACATCAGCACCAGCGGCAGCAGGCTGAACAGGGTGGATTGGGTGTCACCGCCGGCGGCGGCGGGGGCGGTCTGGGCGAAGGCGGTGGAGATGAACACTTTGGCGCGGTCCTTGTGGCTGGCCCTCTGACGGCGGGCGAATCGCGCATTTTAGGGGCCACCTCATCGGCCCCGGGAAATGCCTTGGTTCAGGCCCTGCCAGGTTGCGCTTCGATTGACTTCACAATTCCGGCGTGACAGCGTTGCCTACCGAGCCTGCCAGGCACCCGACGCCGCATATGGCCCGGCACGCCACGCCCGAGCCCGCGCAGGGACGCTTCTGGTTGCTGCTCGGCGCCCTCGCTTTCCTCGCCTTCGTCGTCTACGGCAGCCTGGTGCCGCTGCGGTTTCAGGCGCTGCCCTGGGATCAGGCGCTGGAACGCTTCCGATCGATGCCTTACCTGGCCCTCGGTATCGGCTCGCGGGCGGACTGGGTGGCCAACATCCTGCTGTTCATTCCGCTGTGCTTCCTGTGGGCGGGCGTCGTCTGGCCGCAGCGCCGCTCTGCGTGGCGCGTCGTCGCCGCGGGCCTGTTGTTCGTCGCCGCAGTGGCGCTCAGCGTGGCAATCGAGTTCGTACAGCTCTACTTCCCGCCGCGAACGGTATCGCTCAACGACATCGTGGCCGAAGCGACGGGGGCAGCCATCGGTATCGGGCTGTGGTGGGCGTTCGGGCGCCATGCGTCGCGATGGCTGCAGGCGCTGCCGCTGGCACGCGGCACGGCGAGTGTGGCGCAGCGGCTGCTCGCGATCTACCTGCTGGCGCTCTTCGGCTACAACCTGCTGCCGCTGGACCTGACGATCAGCCCCGTGGAGGTCTACCACAAGTGGCGCGAGGGCAAGGTGATCTGGCTGCCCTTCACGACGCACTACGCCGACAGTGCCCAGCGCGCCTACGACCTCGTCACCGACATCGCGATCTGGGTGCCTGCCGCTGTGCTGTGGGTGCTGGCGGGGCAAAAGACCCGGCTGCAGGCCTGGACGGCAGCGGTGACTGCGGCGTTCACACTCGAGCTGATGCAACTGTTCGTATACAGCCGCGTCAGCGACAGCACCGACGTCGTCACGGCGGCGCTGGGCGCTGCCATTGGCGTCGCTCTGCTGCGGCCACGCGTGACCGAGTCAAGCGACAAGCGCACTCCGCAGAAAGCTGGCGCGCTGCGTTGGGCGGTGGCTGGCCTGTGCTGGTTGATCGTGCTCGCAGCCATCTTCTGGTACCCGTTCGACTTCAACCTGGACCGTAATTTCCTGCGTGAACGCGTGGCCGGCCTGGACCGGGTGCCGCTAGAGGCCTATTACTACGGAACGGAGTTCCGCGCCATCACCGAGGTGCTGCGCAAGTCCCTGTTCCTGGCGCCCCTGGGCCTGATTCTCTACAGGCTGGGGCAATCCCTGCCAACGACCTGGCCGCGCTGGGTGGTGCACTGGAGCATGCTGGCCCTCGTCGCCGCATGCGCGACCCTGGTCGAAGGTGTGCAGCTTCTGCTGCCAGGCAAGAATGCCGACTTCACGGATCTTGCGCTCGAGTTCCTTGGGGGCCTGATCGCCTACGCCGGAACTCACTTCGTGGCACAGGGACTGGCCCACGGGCCGCCGGTACCGCACAGCACGCCAATGAACGGCCCGATCCATGCCGCACGGCCGGTGCGAACTGCCAGCCCCCGCGGGCTGTCGAGCCCGGCGCTAGCGGCCCTCTTGCTGCCCAGCGGCATCGCCGTCGCTGTCGCGTTGATCGCCCTTCGGGTGCTCGCCCGACTGCCTCAGGTGCCCTACAACATTCGCGAGCTGCTAGCACCGCCGGGCGCCCCGTGGGCCAGTGCAGTCGTGGCATTCGCTGCCCTGCTGGTTTTCGGCATGCCGAGCGTCGTGGCCACGGCTGCAGCATTGCGCCCAGCGGGCCTGCCGGTTGCACGCACGGTGACCCTGCTGTGTGGCATACCAGGCATCGCCGCGGCAGTGCTCTTCCTGGGGGGACCCACGGAAAGCGTGCGCGATCTCGTTGGAAACGCGGCCTTTGCCTGGTGGCCTTGGGGTGAGACCTGGGTGCGGTTGAGCGTCCTCTTCCTGGGGGTCGTGTGGAGCGTTGCCCTAGGCTGTGCACTCCAGGGTCTGCCTGTGACGAAGGGGTATCGGGGTAGCGCCATCGCGCACCTGCTGATGCACGGGATCTGGATCGTGCCCGTCTGGCACGCCGTGGTCGTCTACCACGCGACCACGGACAACCTGACCGAGCTGATGTCAGGCGGGGGCACCTGGTTGTCCAGCATCTGCCTGCTGGCCTACGTAACGCTATGGGCAGCTACTGCCTCCAGCCTGCTCGCCAGCCTGGTCACGCGTTCTGGGCCTGCCTTGATCCGCAGCCTTCTGTGGGTCGCCGCGAGCGTGATTGCCGGGTACGGCCTGGTTTCGGCTGCCACGGAGCCTGCGGTGGTCAAGTATGGGCAGGGGTTTTCGGCCCTTCAGTTCTTGCTCAGCGCAGACCGCTCGGCCTATGCAACCGGCACTGAGCTGCTGCTGCGATTTGCGGCAGCGCACGTGCTCACATGCCTGGGCGCAGCGTGCGCAATGGCCGCGGTGCTGGCACCGGCTGCCCGCTATGCGGCGGTGCGCCGTGCCCTTGAGGCGTGACCTCTTGGTGGTCAGGATCTCGTCGTCTTCATCACCGTGTGCCCTGACCCGCCGCGTCTGGTTATGGGCGCCGGCACTGCTTTGGCCCGGCGTCTCAAGGGCTGCGGCTGAAGGGGGGCCCGCCAGGCACCACAGCGTGGGGCCTGGCGGGCCCTTGCGTACGCTGGCACAAGCGCTGCGCCGTGCCGTGGCCGGAGACACCATCACGCTGCAGGCTGGCATCTACGCTGGCGACGTCGGCGTTGTCACCCAACCCGGCCTGACGCTACGCGGCGTGGGCGCCGGCGCTACCTTGCTGGCAGAAGGCCGACACGCCGAAGGCAAAGCGATCCTTGTCGTGCGGGCCCAGGGCGTGCGCATCGAGAACGTCGAATTCCGCGGCGCACGCGTCCCGACCGGCAACGGGGCCGGCATCCGCTTCGAGTCGGGCGCGCTGACGCTGGACCGCTGCCGCTTCTTCGACAACGAAATGGGCCTGCTCAGCGGCGGCCGGGCCGACATGCAGCTGGTCGTGCGCCACTGCGAATTCGGCGATGCGCCGCGCCACGACAGCGGACTGCTGCACCACCTGCTGTACGTGGGCGCCATCGGCAGCTGCGTGGTGATGCACAGCCGTTTCGGCAAAGGCTGGCGCGGCCACCTGCTGAAGAGCCGGGCGCGCGTCAACCGCATCCTGTGGAACGAACTCGTCGACGGCCCCGAAGGCGAAGCGTCGTACGAACTGGAGTTTCCCAATGGCGGCGACAACCTGGTGCAGGGCAACCGCATCGAACAATCGGCCCGCACGCAGAACCCGGCAATGCTGAGCATGGGCGCCGAAGCCGGCGGCCGCCACGGCGGCCGGCTGGTGCTGCGCGACAACCGCTTCGTCAACCACCATCCTGGCACGCCCGAGGCGCCGGCGCGCTTCGTCCACGTGTGGCATGAACGCCTGGCCGGGCCGGTGGAGGTGGTGTCCGAAGGCAACGTATTCGTCGAAGGGGTCAGGTCTTAAACTTCAAGCCCATGGCCCGCCCTCACCGCATCGAATTCGCCCACGCGGTCTATCACGTCACCTCGCGTGGCGACCGCCGGGAGGCGATCTTCCTGGACGATCAGGACCGGCTGCTGTTCATCGACCTGCTGGCGCGGGCGCTGGAGCGCTTCGACGCCTGCGCGTTGGCCTACTGCCTGATGGACAACCACTACCACCTGGTGCTGTGCACGCGGCAGCCCAATCTGTCGGCGCTGATGCGGCACCTCAACGGCGTGTTCACGCAGCGCGTCAACCGCCGCCACGGCAAGGTGGGGCACGTCTTTCAGGGGCGCTACAAGGCCATCCTGGTGGACCGCGACGCCTATCTGCTGGAGGTCTGCCGCTACGTCGACCTGAACCCGGTGCGTGCCGGCATGGTGGCTTCGGCGCAGGACTGGCCGTGGTCGAGCTACCGGGCGCTCACCGGCGCGAGGCAGGTGCCGCCGTGGCTGGACGCCGCCACGGTGCACGGCGCGCTCCTGGGC
>JACZKT010000312.1 GCA_014859905.1 Rubrivivax sp. | reverse complement strand
ACATGGTCTTCAAGGGCACCGCGGGGCGCTACGTGCACCGCATCAACCTCGACGCCGAGTGCCTGGGCGCCGAGGTCAACGCCCACACCGACAAGGACCACACTGCCTACTACATGCGCGGCCGCGGCGAGCACGCGGCGGATTTCGTGCACATGCTGGCCGACATCGTGCAGCACGCCACCTTCCCCGAAGCCGAGCTGGCGCGCGAGCGCGAAGTGCTGCTGCAGGAGGCCATCGAAGTCGCCGACGACCCCATGGACACCGCCTACCAGCTGTTCGACCACGCCTGCTGGGGCCTGCATCCGGCAGCGCAGGCGGTGATCGGCCCGCGCGGCAACATCGAACGCCTGCAGCGCGCCGACCTCGTGCGCTGGGTGGCACGCCACCACTGCGGCGGCAACGTCGTCGTCGTGGCCGCCGGCCCGATCGACCCCGATCACATCGCACGCGAAGTCGAGGTGGCCTTCGGCACCTTGCCGCACGGGCAGGGCGAGGACGTGACGCCGCCGGTGTACGCCGGCGGCGTGCGCTCGCGGCGTCTGCCGGGCAGCAGCCAGACGCACCTGGTGCTGGGATTTCCGATCGCTGGCCGTAGCGACGACGACCCGGCCAGCGAACTGGCGGCGGCGGTCTTCGGCGAAGGCATGAGCTCACCGCTGCTCAGCGAACTGCGCGAGCGGCGCGGCCTCGTCTACCACGCCTCCTGCACGGCCGACCGCTACGACCTGTGCGGGCAATTCGTCATCGAGGCCTCGGTCGCGCCCGACAAGCTCGACGAGTGCCTGCGCGAGCTGATGAAGCTGCTGGCGCGCCAGGCACGGGCCACCGAGGCAATGGACCTGCAGCGCGCGCGCAACCAGCTTGCCGTGCGCCTGTTGCGCGACCGCGACCGCCCGGCGCAGCGCATGGAGCAGGCCGCACTGGACCTGTTCGCGCTCGGCCGCGTGCGACCGCGCGACGAACAGTTGGCGCGACTCGACGCCGTCAGCGCGGCGGGCGTGAGCGCGGTCTTCCAGCGCATGCTGGCCGCAGGCGCGGCCTTGGCACTGGCGGGCCATGTCGGCAGCGGTGCGGCTGAACGCGCGCGGGCCCTGGTACGGCCAGCGGCATGAAGCCTTGCGCGGC
The DNA here is from genome assembly GCA_014859905.1 of Rubrivivax sp. Classification (GTDB taxonomy): domain Bacteria; phylum Pseudomonadota; class Gammaproteobacteria; order Burkholderiales; family Burkholderiaceae_C; genus Rubrivivax. The sequence continues at coordinate 1,659 of JACZKT010000312.1, read as the reverse complement.
CGTTGGCCCGTTGCACGGACGCTGCGGTCGAGCCGCGGCCGCGGTGTCAGGCATTGACCGCCGTCAAGCCGCCCGTCATGCTCCGCTGGTCCACTCATGGCAGGTGTCAGTGATCATCATGCCGATCATTGGGCGGGGTCCAGCGTTTCACACTACAGGAGCATCGAGATGGCAACGAAGAAGAGTCTGATGACCAAGATCGGCGACGCCGTGGAGGCGGCCAAGGACAAGGCACAAGAGATGGGTGCATCGCTCGTCAAGCGCGCTGAAGGCGCCGCGGCAGACGCCAAGCGCGAGGTGAAGAAGGCGTCGGCCGTGGTCGAGAAGAAGGCGCGCGCGGCCAAGGCCAAGGTGCAACGCAAGGTGCATGCGGTCGAGGTCGATGCCAAGAAGGCCATCGGCAAGGCGCAGCGCACCGTGACCCGCAAGGCCAAGGTCGTCAAGGCCGATGGCGAGAAGGCGCTGGGTCAGGCCGAGCGCGCCGTCAAGCGCAAGGTCAAGGCCGCAGCCACGGGGGCGAAGAAGGCCGCGGTCAAGGTCGAGCAGGCGATGGCCCCGAAGAAGGCTGCCGCCAAACGCCCGGCTCCGGCTGCGAAGAAGCCCGCGGCGCGCAAGGCGGCTGCGGCGCCGGCGAAGAAGGCCCCTGCCAAGAAAGCGCCCGCCAAGAAGGCACCCGCGCGCTAGACGAAAGACCGCCCTGCGGCGGGCCTGCGGCGGCGCTCAGAACACCGTGCCGTCGCTGTCGATCTTCAGCGGCGGCGCGCCGTCGCTGCGCAGTTCGGCCGCGATCTCGCGGCCGGCGGTCCAGGTGCCGCCTTCCAGGATGCAGGCCAGCGGCAGCTCTGCGGCCGTCTTGCCCAGGCGCTCGCGCACGAGCGTGGCGAGTTCATCGAGCAGCGTCACCGTGAGGGCGCGCCACTCGACGATGAACTCGTCGCCCGCTTTCCAGGTGCGTGCCAGGTCGCGCGCGTCGCGCGGCACGATCACGCCGCAGTCGATGAGCAGGCCGCCGTTGCGGTATTCGGGCAGTCCGGTCAGCGCGTCGATCCCGGTCACCTGCACGCCGGCCCACTGCAGGGGCTCCACCAGCGAGTAGCTCAGCCACTGGCTGAGCTCGTGCAAGGGCACCCAGCCGTCGGTGGTGGTGTCGATGGTGTTGCCGCCGACGGCGGCACCGGCCCAGCGGTGCGGCCAGACATCACCGGCCGGCAGACCCTGCACGCGGCTGCCGCTGGTGAAGATCGGTGACCACACGCGCAGCACCGCGCCCAGCACCTCGGCGGCGCTGACTTCGGTGCGCGTGCCGCCGGCGGTGAGCTGGTCGTACAGCAGGCCGGGCCGCGCCTGCAGGCCGCTGCGCGCGGCCTCTGCAGCCAGCACCTCGCCGAGTCGGCTGACGAGCCCGGCACGGCCTTCCAGCCCGACCATGGGGTTGGCCGGCGTGACCTGGAACACGCCGCGCAGCACGGCGGGGTCCACCAGTTTGAGCGTGGCGGCATCGGCTCGCAGTGGGTCGCTCTTCGACGCCGAGAAGACACCGGCGACGAAGGCGCGCAGGCTGGCCACGGCCAGGCCTTCGGAACGCGCATAGACGCCGCCGGCATCGGCGCCGCCCTGGGCCCGTGCCGGTGCGGCTGCGGGGGCCGGCGCGGGGCCGGT
>JACZKT010000038.1 GCA_014859905.1 Rubrivivax sp. | reverse complement strand
CCAGCGCCCGCTGCGGGAGTCCGTTGCGACGGCCGCACCCGCTGCTCGCAAATGCGCTCGTGCGACGAGGCGCGCTACTTCCTGAAGAACTGCCCCGGCGTGCAGATGGACGGTGACCGCGACGGCATCCCCTGCGAAACGCAGTGGTGTCGTTGACCGCCGTGCCGCGGCTGCGGCGCTACTTCACGCGCACCCAGCGCAGCTCGAGGGTGTCGTTGGGCCACTGCACCGCGCTGACCTTCTTCGCCATGGCCCAGGTCAGCGTGCGCCGGTACAACGGGATGTAGGGCAGGTCTTCAGCCACCAGGCGCAGCACGGTCGTCACCATGGCGCGGCGCCGTGTCGGGTCGGGTTCGGTGCGGATACCGTCGATCAGGCTGTCGAGCCTGGGGTTGCTGTAGCGACCGGCGTTGAAGGTGCCCAGGCCCGAACGGTCGAAGGTGCGGAACAGGCCGTTGAGCGAATTCCAGGCGTCGGGGCTGGCCGTCCAGCCGTATTCGATGAAGCTGGCCGTGCCCTGGCTGAGCTTGGGGAAGAACTGGTTGCTGGCGCTGGAGCGCAGCGTGGTGCGGATGCCCACCTGCGTGAGCATCGCGCTCACGGCCTGGCAGACGTTCTCGCGCCAGGCCACGTTGACGCAGTCGAGCGTGACCGAAAAGCCGTTGGGGTAGCCGGCCTCGCCGAGCAGCAGGCGCGAACGCGCCGGGTCGTAGGGCAGGCGCCGGTCCAGTTCGGCCGGCGAGCCTTCGACCAGCGGGCTCAGAAAGGCGCCGGTGGGCACGGCCTGGCCGCGCAGCACCTTGTCGATGATCAGCGGCACGTTGATGGCATGGTAGACGGCCTTGCGTACGCGCAGGTCCTTGAACGGGTTGCGGCCCTTCACGTCGCTGTACTGCAGTTCGTCGCGGGCCTGGTCGAAGGTCAGGTATTGCTGGCCGATGTCGGCGGTCTGCAGCAGCGAAATGCGCGGGTCGACCTTCAGCCGTTCGATGTCCTGGTAGGGCGGGTCCAGCACCATGTCGACTTCACCCGAGGCCAGCGCTGCCAGCCGCGTGGCGTCGGACTTGATGGTGACCAGGGTCACCTGCTGCAGGTTGCCGTGGCGCCTGTCGGCCCAGCCCCACCAGGCGGCATGGCGGCGCAGCAGCGTGCGCACATCGGGCTCGTAGCGCTCCAGGCGCATCGGGCCGGTGCCGTTGGCGTTGCGGATGGCGAAGGTTTCCTGCTTGGCGTTGAAGTCCTGCGCCTTGGCCGCGCCGTTCTTCTCGCTCCACGCCTTGCTCATGATGGCGATGAACTGCAGCTTCTCGGGCAGCACGGCGTCGGGCGCCTCGAGCTGGATCTCCACCGTGAGCGGGTCGAGCTTGCGGATGGCACGCACGCCCTTGAGCTGGAAGGCACGCTGCGAAGGCTGCGCCATGGCCCGCTCGAGCGAGAACACCGCGTCGTCGGCGGTGAAGGGCGTGCCGTCGTGGAAGGTGACGCCAGGGCGCAGCCGGAAGCGCCAACTGGTGGGCGAGCTCATCTGCCACGAGGTCGCCAGCGCCGGCTCGAGCTTGAATTGTTCGTCGCGGCCGACCAGCGATTCGTAGACCTGGAAGGCCACCCGCGAGTGGTACAGCAGCGCCAGCGCGTGCGGGTCCATGGTCTGCGGGTCGAAGGCGCTGGCGATGCGCAGGCTGGTGGCTTGCGCCGCGCTGGCGGCCAGCAGCCACAGGACGAAGGCCAGGCGGAAGGACAAACGGGCGAGGGACATGAGGGGGTCGACGTATGGAGTCAGCGCCGCGCCTGGCGGGCGGCGGCAAGGAAGTCGTGCAGGATGGGCGTGTCGCCCAGCGTCACCGGGTCGCCCGGATCATGGAACTCGGGGTGCCACTGCACACCGGCCACGAAGCCGGGGCCGCGGCGGCGCACGGCCTCGATCATGCCGTCTTCCGGGCAGCGGGCTTCGACCACGAAGTCGCTCGCCAGGTCCTTGATGCCCTGATGGTGGATGCTGTTGGCGGTGGCGTGCGAGACATCGGGGTACAGCGAAGCCAGATGCGTGCCGGGCACGAACTCCACCACGTGGTGGTGGTGCTCGTACTTGCCGGGCACACGATGGTGCAGCGCCCCGGGGCGCTGGGTCGGGATGTCCTGCAACAGCGTGCCACCGTAGGTGACGTTGAGCAGCTGCAGCCCGCGGCAGATGCCGAACACCGGCTTGCCGGCGGCCACGAAAGCGCGGATCAGCTCCATTTCGTAGCGGTCGCGCACGCGGTCGCCGTGCCAGTCGTCGTGCAGGGGCGCTTCGCCGTAGCTCTCGGGGGCGACGTCGTTGCCGCCCTGCAGCACCAGGCCGTCGAGCGCGGCGGCGTAGTCGTGCAGGTCGAGGTCGCTGCGCTTGACGATGCTGTCGGCGTCCACCGCCGGCACCATGACCGCCATCGCGCCGCCCGACAGCACCCAGTGCGCCACCGACTGTTCCAGGTAGTGCAGCGTCTTGGTCCAGACGCCGCCCAGCGGCATGCCGGCCGAGCCAGGGTAGTAGATGCGCGCGGAAACGCCGATGAGCAAACGGGAGGGCATGGCGGCACATGATGGCGTGCCGCGCCAGGCGCGGCAATGCGGCGAAGCCCGTCCCGGGGCTAACCCCGTGCAGGCACGGGCGCTAATCGTCCGCCGAGGCGCCTTCTTCCTCTTCCTCTTCCTCTGCCCGTGCCTTCTGCACGCGCCGGGCCAGCGGCTCGACCAGCGCCGACATCTCCTGCACCAGCACCGCCGGTGCCACGCTGCCGGCCAGCCGCATGGCCGGCAGCGGCAGCGTGCTCATGTACGGTGCGCGGCTGTAGCTGTCGGTGCTGCGCTGGATGACGGTGAGCGAGATCGCACTGCCGACCAGCGTGACCATGGCCACTGCGGCGCTGACGGTGCGGCGGTGCAGCGGCAGCACATGCACCAGGTGGGCGCGCAGCCATAGCGCGCCCAGCACCACCTGCAAGGGCACGCCAAGATGCCACAGCCCGGGCCAGGCCAGCGACGCTGCGAGCTGCGGCAACAGCGCGCCGACGGCCTCGATCGCCAGCAGCCAGGGCAGCGCAATGCGCAGGTGGCCGCCGAAGTCGAAGCGGTGCTGGAAGACCTTGGACAACAGCGCCCACAGGCCGCACCAGCCGGCCACCGCCACCGGCAGGCCCACCAGCACGGGCAGCCAGGCGGTGGCGTCGGCGCCGGGGTCCAGGCGCAGCGCATGCTCGGCCACGGCCAGTGCGTACAAGGGCAGGGCGAACAGCCAGGGCGATGCGGCAGCCGGCGGCAGGGGCTTTTCGGCCGCCAGCACCTCGCCGCGCAGCCGCAACCGCAGCCGCGTCTGGCCCAACTGCAGCAGGGCGCCGGCAGCGGGCAGCGGGCAC
>JACZKT010000037.1 GCA_014859905.1 Rubrivivax sp. | reverse complement strand
TCGAGCAGCAGCGTGCCGGCGGTCATGACGCCGGCGCCGCCGCTGCCGGCAATGGCCATCGAGTAGGTCCGCGCGGGGGGCACGGGGGCCGCAGATGCCGACCGGCCGGATGATGTGGAAAGGGAGATGGGAAGCACACGCGACTCCTGCGCGAACGGATGCTGCAAGTGAAACGGGCGCCGATTCCGAAGTCACTGATCTAGGTCAAGGAAATGCTCCGGTGCGGCCGCAAAATTGCCTGATTGTCGCATTGCGGTACTGGAATACCACTATGGCGATGCCCTGAGACACGCTGAAACGCGCCGATGACCCCTCATCAACGACCACCGGAGCCCCTGCCCATGAAGATCGAAGCCCACCGCTGGCTCATGACCGCCGCGGGTGCGCCGTTCGAGCGCCAGCCCTTTGCTGCCGAACCCGGCGCCGGTGAAGTGGTGGTGGCGGTGGCCGGCTGCGGCGTCTGCCACACCGACCTGGGCTACTTCTACGACGGCGTGCGCACCAAGCACCCGCTGCCGCTGGCGCTGGGCCATGAGATCAGCGGCCATGTGGTGGCCGCAGGCGAGGGTGCGACTGCCTGGCTGGGCCGCGCGGTCATCGTGCCGGCGGTGCTGCCCTGCGGCGAGTGCGACCTCTGCCGGCGCGGCCTGGCCACCATCTGCCGCGCGCAGAAGATGCCCGGCAACGACATCCAGGGCGGATTCGCCAGCCACATCGTGGTACCGGCGCGTGGGCTGTGTCCGGTCGACGAGGACCGGCTCGCCGGCGCCGGGCTGACGCTGCCGCAGGTGTCCATCGTCGCCGACGCCCTGACCACCCCCTACCAGGCGGTGCGCCGCGCCGGCGTGGCGCCGGGCGACCTGGCGGTGGTGGTCGGTGTCGGTGGTGTCGGCGGCTACTGCGTGCAGGTGGCGCGTGCCTTCGGCGCCACGGTGGTGGCCATCGACGTCGACGACGCCAAGCTGGCCGCCATCGCGCAACACGGCGCGGCGCTGACGCTGAACGGTCGCTCGCTCGACGCCAAGGCGATCAAGGCCGCGGTGCTCGACTTTGCCAGCAAGAACGGGCTGCGCGGCACCGAGTGGAAGATCTTCGAATGCTCGGGCAGCGCGCCCGGGCAGTTGACCGCCTACAGCCTGCTGGTGCACGGCGCGACGCTGTCGGTCGTGGGCTTCACGATGGACAAGGTCGAGTTGCGGCTGTCCAACCTGATGGCCTTCGACGCACGCGCGCTCGGCAACTGGGGCTGCCCGCCCGAGTTCTACCCGGCGGCGCTGGACCTCGTGCTCGACGGCAGGGTGCAGATCCAGCCCTTCGTCGAACAGCACCCGCTGGAAGACATCAATCGCGTGTTCGAGGCGGTGCACCACCGTGAGATCGCCAAGCGCGCCGTGATGGTCCCGGCCTGACCGCAAGCACACCAGGAGCTCCCCCATGAATGCACCCGACACCGCCACGCACGATTTCAAGAATCACGATCTCGTCGACGACATCGCCAAGCCCGGCGTCAGGTTCGAGAAGCGCCCGGCGCGCCGCCCCGACGGCAGCGAGGCACCCGGCCTGTACAACGCCTGGATCACGCTCGACAACCCGACCCAGTACAACTCCTACACCACCGACATGGTCAAGGGCGTGATCCTGGCCATGCGCGCGGCCAGCAACGCACGGGACGTCAACTGCGTGGTCTTCACCGGCGCCGGCTCAGCAGCCTTCTGCACCGGCGGCAACACCAAGGAATACGCCGAGTACTACGCCGGCCAGCCGCAGGAATACCGCATGTACATGCGGCTGTTCAACGACATGGTGAGTGCCATCCTGGCCTGCGACAAGCCGGTGATCTGCCGCGTCAACGGCATGCGCATCGGCGGCGGGCAGGAAATCGGCATGGCCTGCGACTTCTCGGTCGCGCAGGACCTGGCGCGCTTCGGCCAGGCCGGCCCCAAGCACGGCTCGGCGCCGATCGGCGGCGCCACCGACTTCCTGCCGGTGGCCGTGGGCGCCGAGCGGGCGATGGCCGCCTGCGTGCTGTGCGAGCCCTTCAGCGCCCACAAGGCCTACCAGATGGGCATCCTCACCGACATCGTGCCGGCGCTCAAGGTCGACGGCCGGTTCGTTGCCAACCCGCTGGTCGAGACCCAGCGGCTGTTCGACGAGTTCGGCCGCAACGCCTACGGCGAGCCGGTGAGCGGCGACGCGCTGACCGCGGGCAAGGCGCTGATGAAGCGAGGCACCGTCGACCTGGCCATGCTCGACGCCAGGGTCGAGGAGCTGTGCGCCAAGATCCTGCTCACCTTCCCCGACTGCACGACCAAGACGCTGGAGGAGCTGCGCAAGCCCAAGCTCGAAGCCTGGAACCGCAACAAGGAGGACTCGCGCGCCTGGCTGGCCTTGAACATGATGACCGAGGCGCGTTCGGGATTCACCGCCTTCAACGAAGGCCCCAAGAACGACCGCGAGGTCGACTTCGTGCTGCTGCGCCAGAAGCTGGCCGCCGGTCAGAGCTGGGTCGGCCCACTGCACGACGAGATCCAGCCCGGGGCCAGGCGCCATGGCTGAGCCCGCCCCCTCACCCTTGAAGGTCTGGCCCGACCGCGACGGCGCACTGCTGCGCCTGCGCCTGTCGCGCCCCAAGGCCAACATCTGCGACGCGGCGATGATCGGCGCGCTGCAGGCGGCGCTGGATGCCCACCGCGCTGACCGAGGCCTGCGCGGCGTGCTGCTCGACGCCGAAGGGCCGCACTTCAGTTTCGGCGCCAGCGTCGAGGAACACCTGGCCGGGCGCTGCGCGGCCATGCTGGCGTCGCTGCACGCGCTGATCCTGGCCATGGTCGAGTTCCCGGCGCCGATCCTCGTTGCCGTGCGCGGCCAGTGCCTGGGCGGCGGCCTGGAGATCGCGCTGGCTGGCGGCCCGATCTTTGCTGCAGCCGAAGCCCAATTCGGCCAGCCCGAGATCAAGCTCGGCGTCTTCGCCCCCGCGGCGAGCTGCCTGTTGCCGTGGCGTGTGAGCGCGGCCGCGGCCGAAGACCTGCTGTGGTCGGGCCGCAGCATCGCCGCGCCGCAGGCGCAGGCGATCGGCCTCGTGCAAGCGCTGGCCGATGACCCCGAAGCCGCGGCGCTGGCCTACTTCGACGAGCACCTGGCGCCGCGCAGTGCGGCCGCACTGGCCTGCGCCGTGAGCGCGGTGCGCACGCCGCGAGCGCGCGAACTGCGACAGGGCCTGGCCGAAGTCGAACGCCTGTACCTGGACCGCCTGATGGCCACCCGCGACGCCAACGAAGGCCTGGCCGCCTTCATCGACCGCCGCACACCCGCATGGGAGCACCGTTGACATGAGCACCGAGACACCGCAAGGCCCCGAAGTGCTGCGCCTGGTGGCGCGCTGCGAAGCGCTGTTCGAGGATCTGCACTTCAACGCCGTCAAG
>JACZKT010000311.1 GCA_014859905.1 Rubrivivax sp. | reverse complement strand
CCGTCCGCCTGAGCCCTACAAGGGCAAGGGCATCCGCTACGCCAATGAGCGCGTGGTGATGAAAGAGACGAAGAAGAAGTAAGGAGCACCGAGATGAGCCTGACCAAGAAACAACAACGCCTGCGCCGCTCGCGCCAGACGCGCGTGCGCATCGCGCTGCAGCAGACGGCCCGCCTGGCGGTGCACCGTTCCAACCTGCACATCTACGCAAGCATCATTTCCGACGACGGCGCCCGTGTGCTGGCCAGTGCCTCCACCGCCGAGAAGGAAGTGCGCGAGCAGTTGGGTGCGGCGGGCAAGGGCGGCAACGCTGCCGCGGCCTCGATCATCGGCAAGCGCATCGCCGAGAAGGCCAAGGCCGCCGGCATCGAGAAGGTCGCGTTCGACCGCTCGGGTTTCGCTTACCACGGCCGTGTCAAGGCGCTGGCCGAGGCTGCGCGCGAAGCCGGCCTGCAGTTCTGACGGCGGCGGCACAGAAGGAAGATCAGAAATGGCAAAGTTCACTCCCCGCGCCCAGACCGAAGGCAATGAAGACGGCCTGAAGGAAAAGATGATCGCGGTCAACCGCGTCACCAAGGTCGTCAAGGGCGGGCGCACGCTCAGCTTCGCGGCGCTCACGGTGGTCGGCGACGGCGACGGCCGCATCGGCATGGGCAAGGGCAAGGCCAAGGAAGTGCCGGTGGCGGTGCAGAAGGCGATGGAGGCCGCGCGCCGCAACATGACCAAGGTCAGCCTGAAGAACGGCTCCATCCACCACAAGGTGGAAGGCGAGCATGGTGCGGCCCGGGTGCTGATGGCGCCGGCCAAGCCGGGTGACGGCATCATCGCCGGCGGCCCGATGCGCGCCGTGTTCGAGGTCATGGGTGTCACCGACATCGTGGCCAAGAGCCTGGGATCGTCCAACCCCTACAACATGGTCCGCGCCACGCTCGACGCGCTGCGTCGCTCGACGACGCCGGCCGCCGTGGCGGCCAAGCGCGGCAAGTCGGTCGAAGACCTCTTCAACTGAAGCGCTGGCGAAAGAACTCCGATGGCAGACAAGACGACACTCACGGTCAAGCTCGTCAAGAGCGTGGCCGGCACGCGCCAGTCGCACCGTGACACGGTGCGCGGCCTGGGCCTGCGCAAGGTCAACAGCGAGCGTGTGCTGGAAGACACGCCCGCGGTGCGCGGCATGATCAACAAGGTTGCGTACCTGGTGAAGGTGCTCTGATGGAACTCAACAAGATCAAGCCGGGAGCTGGCTCCACGCATGCCAAGCGCCGTGTCGGCCGCGGCATCGGTTCGGGCCTGGGCAAGACCGCTGGCCGCGGCCACAAGGGCCAGAAGTCACGTGCCGGCGGTTTCCACAAGGTCGGCTTCGAGGGCGGCCAGATGCCGCTGCAGCGCCGGCTGCCCAAGCGCGGCTTCAAGTCGGCGCAACTCAAGTACAACGGCGAAGTGACGCTGACCGACCTGGAGCGCCTGGGCGCCGACGAGGTCGACCTGCTGACGCTCAAGGCCGCCGGTCTGGTGCGCGAGATCGTCAAGCACGTCAAGGTCATCAAGTCGGGTGAACTGTTGCGCAAGGTGGTGCTCAAGGGCATTGCAGCGACGGCAGGTGCCAAGGCGGCGATCGAGGCGGCGGGTGGCGCCGTGGAGGCTGTCGAAGCCCCGGCGGGCGCGCAGGCCTGAAGGAAAGCGAGCGCGTGGCAACCTCCGCGAACCAGCTGGCCAAGAGCGGCAAGTTCGGCGACCTGCGCAGGCGGGTCGTCTTCCTGCTGCTCGCGCTGGTGGTCTATCGCCTCGGGGCGCACATCCCCGTGCCCGGTATCGACCCGGTGTCGCTGCAGCAGCTCTTCAAGAGCCAGAGCGGCGGCATCCTGAACCTGTTCAACATGTTCAGCGGCGGTGCCCTGTCGCGCTTCACCGTGTTCGCGCTCGGCATCATGCCGTACATCAGTGCCTCGATCATCATGCAGCTGATGACGCACGTGGTGCCCACGCTCGAAGCCCTGAAGAAGGAAGGCGAAGCCGGCCGCCGCAAGATCACGCAGTACACGCGCTACGGCACGCTGTTCCTGGCCATCTTCCAGAGCCTGGGTATCGCGCTGGCGCTCGAAGGATCGCCGGGCCTGGTGCTCGTGCCCGGCTTTGGTTTCCGCATGACTGCGGTGGTCAGCCTGGTGGCCGGCACCATGTTCCTGATGTGGCTGGGCGAGCAGATCACCGAGCGCGGCCTGGGCAACGGCATCTCGATCCTGATCTTCGCCGGCATCGTCGCCGGGCTGCCGTCTGCCCTGGGCGGCTTGTTCGAGCTCGTGCGCACGGGCGCCATGAGCATTCCGGCCAGCCTGTTCATCATGGCGCTGGTCGTCGGCGTGACCTACGCAGTGGTGTTCGTCGAGCGCGGGCAGCGCAAGATCCTCGTCAACTACGCCAAGCGCCAGGTCGGCAACAAGGTCTACGGCGGGCAGTCGTCGCACCTGCCGTTGAAGCTGAACATGTCGGGCGTGATTCCGCCGATCTTCGCCAGCTCGATCATCCTGCTGCCGGCCACCGTGGTGGGCTGGTTCGCCACCGGCGAGGGCATGCGATGGCTGAAGGACTTGTCGGGCGCGCTGTCGCCCGGGCAGCCCATCTACGTGCTGCTTTACGCGGCGATGATCGTCTTCTTCTGTTTCTTCTACACGGCGCTGGTGTTCAACAGCCGCGAGACCGCAGACAACCTGAAGAAGAGTGGCGCCTTCATCCCCGGCATCCGGCCCGGCGACCAGACCGCCAGGCACATCGACCGCATCCTCTCGCGCCTGACGCTGGCCGGTGCGATCTACATCACCGCGGTGTGCCTGCTGCCTGAATTTCTGGTGCTCAAGTACAACGTGCCGTTCTATTTCGGCGGCACCTCGCTCTTGATCATCGTCGTCGTCACGATGGACTTCTGGGCCCAGGTCCAGAGCTACGTGATGAGCCAGCAATACGAAAGCCTGTTGAAGAAGGCCAACTTCAAAACCAGCTGAAGCCCGTGCAGCATGTCCAAGGACGACGTGATCCAGATGCAGGGGGAGATTCTGGAGAAGCTCCCCAACACCAACTTCCGGGTGAAGCTGGAAAACGGTCATGTCGTGCTGGGTCACATCTCGGGCAAGATGCGCATGCACTACATCCGCATCCTGCCCGGTGACAAGGTCACTGTCGAGCTGACGCCCTACGATTTGAGTCGCGCGCGGATTGTTTTCCGCGCCAAGTGAGAAGGTCAAGGAGAAGACCATGAAAGTCGCCGCTTCCGTCAAGAAGATGTGCCGCAACTGCAAGATCATCCGCCGCAAGGGCGTGGTGCGCGTCATCTGCACCGACCCGCGTCACAAGCAGCGTCAAGGCTGACAGCTAAGGAACACCCATGGCACGTATCGCCGGCATCAACATCCCGCCGCACAAACACGCGGAAATCGGTCTCACCTCGATCTACGGCATCGGCCGCACGACCGCGCAGAAGATCTGCACCTCGGTCGGCATCCCGTATTCGAAGAAGATCAAGGACCTCTCCGACGTCGACCTCGAGCGCATCCGCGACGAGATCGGCCGTCTGACGATCGAAGGCGACCTGCGCCGCGAGCTGTCGATCAGCATCAAGCGGCTGATGGACCTCGGCTGCTACCGAGGTTTTCGCCACCGCCGCGGCCTGCCCGTGCGCGGCCAGCGCACACGCACCAATGCCCGCACCCGCAAGGGTCCGAAAAAGGGTGCGCAGGCGCTGAAGAAATAAGGGCCCCCAGGCGGCAATACCGCCGCCCCCCGCGGGGGTCGAGTCGAGTGGCCAAGCCACATCGACTCGAACGCCGCCCGGAACACTGAAAGAGACAAGACATGGCCAAGGCACCCGTCAATACCGCCGCGCGCCGCGTGAGCAAGAAGGTCCGCAAGAACATTGCGGACGGCGTTGCTCACGTGCACGCGTCCTTCAACAACACCATCATCACCATCACCGACCGCCAGGGCAGCGCCCTGGCCTGGGCGTCCAGTGGTGGCCAGGGCTTCAAGGGTTCGCGCAAGAGCACGCCGTTCGCGGCCCAGGTCGCCGCCGAGACGGCTGGCCGCGCTGCGCAGGAGCAGGGCATCAAGAACCTCGACGTGCGCATCAAGGGCCCCGGCCCGGGGCGCGAATCGAGCGTGCGTGCGCTGGCCTCGCTGGGCATACGCATCAACTCGATCAGCGACGTGACACCGATCCCGCACAACGGCTGCCGGCCGCAAAAGCGCCGTCGCATCTGAATGAAGGCAAGCGCAGGCGGCTGCTCCCGGGCAGGCGTTTGCGACCCACTGCAGGCCTTTGCTGCAAACGGTAGAATGCGCAGTTACCCGAGCCGGCGAGCACATCTGTGCGGGCCGGCCGTTTTTCTGGAGGGCCGAGCCCTCCGTAAGCCCACCGTCTGGGCGGAGCGTTGCTCCAGCACCAGACTCGCGCGGGCGGCCTCCGTGAACACAGCAGGGGCCGCTGCCGCGTCAGACCGACAACAAGGACACATCCGTGGCACGTTATCTCGGCCCCAAGGCCAAACTTTCACGCCGTGAAGGCACCGACCTGTTCCTGAAGAGCGCCCGCCGCTCGATCAGTGACAAGGCCAAGTTCGACAGCAAACCTGGCCAGCACGGCCGCACCAGCGGTTCGCGCACCTCCGACTTCGGCCTGCAACTGCGCGAGAAGCAGAAGGTCAAGCGCATGTACGGCGTGCTCGAGCGCCAGTTCCGCCGCTATTTCGCCGAGGCCGAGCGCCGCAAGGGCAACACCGGCGCCACCCTGCTGGCGTTGCTGGAGTCGCGCCTGGACAACGTCGTCTATCGCATGGGTTTCGGCTCCACGCGCGCCGAGGCCCGCCAGCTCGTGTCGCACAAGGCGCTCACCGTCAACGGCCAGGTCGTCAACATTCCCTCTTACCAGGTCAAGGCCGGCGACACGGTGGCGTTGCGCGACAAGTCCAAGGCCCAACTTCGCGTCGTCGATGCGCTCAAGCTCGCAACATCTATCGGCCTGGCCGACTGGGTGCAGGTCGACGCCGCCAAGATGGAAGGCGTCTTCAAGAAGGTGCCCGACCGCGACCAGTTCGGCGCCGAGATCAAGGAAGCCCTCATCGTCGAGTTGTACTCGCGCTGACGGCCGGCCGCCTGGCGTTCAGTCGCGCGGCCACAGATACACGCTTCGTTCCGCCGGGCACGAAGCGACCAGCAATTCAGCACTGCCCGGCGTGGTCCATCAGCCTTATCGGCGTAACGAGCCGAGGGTATTGACAGGAACTGACAGACTCCATGCAAACCACCCTTCTGAAGCCCAAGGCCATCCAGGTCGAGCCGCTCGGCAACCACCGCGCCAAAGCCACCCTCGAACCCTTCGAGCGCGGCTACGGCCACACCCTCGGCAACGCACTGCGGCGCGTGCTGCTGTCGTCGATGGTGGGCTACGCGCCGACCGAGGTCACGATCGCCGGCGTGCTGCACGAGTACTCGGCGATCGACGGCGTGCAGGAAGACGTCGTCCACATCATGCTCAACCTCAAGGGCGTCGTTTTCCGCCTGCACAACCGCGACGAAGTGACGCTGGTGCTGCGCAAGGAAGGTGAAGGCCCCGTCACCGCTGCCGACATCCAGACGCCGCACGACGTCGAGATCATCAACCCCGAACACGTCATCGCGCACCTGGCGCAAGGCGGCAAGCTCGACATGCAGATCAAGGTCGAGAAGGGCCGCGGCTACGTGCCGGGCAACCTGCGCCGCTACGGCGACGAGCCCACCAAGTCGATCGGCCGCATCGTGCTCGATGCCTCCTTCTCGCCGGTGCGGCGCGTCAGCTACGCGGTGGAAAACGCCCGCGTCGAGCAACGCACCGACCTCGACAAGCTGGTCATGGAGATCGAGACCAACGGTTCGATCGCACCCGAGGAAGCCATCCGCCAGAGCGCACGCATCCTGGTCGAGCAGCTTGCCTTCTTCGGCCAGATCGACGTCAACCCGATCGACAGCATGGTCCAGCAGGTGTCGCGCCCGACGCCGTTCGACCCCATCCTGCTGCGTCCGGTGGACGAGCTCGAGCTCACGGTCCGTTCGGCCAACTGCCTGAAGGCCGAGAACATCTACTACATCGGCGACCTCATCCAGCGCACCGAGACCGAGCTGCTGAAGACGCCCAACCTGGGCCGCAAGAGCCTCAACGAGATCAAGGAAGTGCTGGCTTCGCGCGGGCTCACGCTCGGCGCGCGGCTGGAGAACTGGCCCCCGCAGGGCCTGGACAAACGCTGAGCGGCGCGCTTTCCTGCTGCGGCCGCCGATTTGGCACCTGCGCTGCTCGCCGTACGGGTGTACGGCTGCGCTGCTCGGAGCCAACTCGGCGCCCTCGCGACGGAAATCGCACCACTCAGAGCGATATCTGTAAACCGGTGCACCCGGCCGTACCTGACACGGCGGCCGGCATCAACTAGAGAAAGGCAAGCACCATGCGCCACCGCAACGGCCCCCGCAAACTCAACCGCACCACCTCGCACCGCCTGGCGATGCTGCGGAACATGTGCAACTCGCTCATCACGCACGAGGCCATCAAGACCACGCTGCCCAAGGCCAAGGAGCTGCGCAGCGTCGTCGAGCCGCTGATCACGCTGGGCAAGGAACCGACGCTGGCCAACCGCCGGCTGGCGTTCAATCGCACCCGGGATCGCGATGTGGTGGCCAAGCTCTTCAATGAGCTGGGGCCCCGATTCCAGACACGCCCGGGCGGCTACACGCGTATCCTGAAAATGGGTTTTCGGGTCGGCGACAACGCGCCCATGGCGTTCGTGGAGCTGGTCGACCGGCCCGAGCCCGCGGCCGAAGCGGCAGCCCCCGACACCGCCGAGTGACGCAAGGCGGAAAAGTCCGCTATAATTCGATTCTCAGTCGCGGGGTGGAGCAGCCTGGTAGCTCGTTGGGCTCATAACCCAAAGGTCGCAAGTTCAAATCTTGCCCCCGCAACCAGATTTCTGAAGTACAACAACAAGCCCAAAGGCCCGCATCGTGCGGGCCTTTTGCATGGTGCGCCCGGCACGGCCGGCGCGACCCGGCGCCGCTACTTGCGCAGCGCAGCCCCTTCGATGATCACGGCATAGGTATAGCCGGCGCCGACGTTGACATCGGTGCGCACCGTGCCGCTGGCGCTGACGATTTCGCCCACGGCGGTCGTCTCCTGCGTGGTGACGAGGATGTCGTTGCTGCCGTCCGCCGCGGAACCCGAACCGTCGCGCAGATGCACCCAGTTCTTGCCCAGGATGCCGGCATTGACCTTCACCACCTGACCGCGCACGACGACCGCCTTGTCCTTGAGCGCAGCCTTGCCGGCGACCACCTCGGCGACGGTCTTCGCATTCGGTCCGCTGGCCTTGGCCACCTTCGCCACCTTGGCCATGTCGGCGCCGGGCCTGGCCGCAGGCGTGCCGCCGTGCGGTGACGAGACGGTGGCATTCGGGACGTCGAGCACGCCGAAGGCGATCTTGTCGAAGGTCTTCTTGAGTGCCTTGCTCTCGAAGTTCTCCATGATCATCGGCCTGCCGATCGTGACCTGCGCCCCCTTGCCGACCGTCGCCGTCGGCACCGCGGCCCAGATCTCGCCGGCGGCAGTCTTCAAGCGCAGATAGGTGTAGCTGTCGACATTGCGGGCTTCGAGCACCTCGCCAGTCAGGCTGGCCGCCGGCGGCGGAGGCGGTGCCGCCTGAGCCGTGCAGAGAAGGGCTCCGAAGCACAAGGTGGCAAGGACTGCGGCGGGTTTCATCGAGAGGATGCTCCTGAAGATTTGAACGCCATCATCGACGACGGCGTGGGCGGCGACCTTGACGTACGTCCAGGAACCCATCGATCGCAACAAGGCTTGCTTGCACGCGGCTCGTTTGTCGGTGCGCTGCCGCACGAAACGGGCTCCACCGGCGAGAAGATCGCCCCCGTCTGATCCAGCGCAAGGATCAGGTAGAGAAGCGAAGCAGTGTCCTTGCCAGCCGGCATTGAACTGACTAGCTTATGAACAGTTGGGCGTCTGTTCGGCGCCGGACTGCGAGCCAGTGAGAAGTGACTTTCACAGGAGGGTCATCATGACCATTCGTACCAGCCTCGGCGCCATTGTTGCTGCATTGGCGTTGCTCACGGTTTCCGGTTGCGCGGTCACGCGCGGCCAGGAAAGCGTTGGCGCCTACATCGATGACACGGTCATCACCACCGGTATCAAGGCGCGCTTCTTCGACAACAAGGAAGTTGCCGGTTCCAGCATCTCGGTCGAAACACTGAATGGGACGGTCATGCTGTCCGGCTTCGCCAAGAACGCCAGGGAGAAGACCGTCGCCGAGAACATCGCCAGGGACGTCAAGGGCGTGAAGGCAGTGAAGAACGAGATCGCCGTTCGTCCCTGAGCCAGTGCGCGGGCATGCGCTCGTGCTCTGCGGCTTCATCATGGAAGGTGATCGAAATGGACTGGAGTCGCATCGGGCTGCTGGGTCCGCGGGTCATGGCCAGAGGAGAAGAAGATGCTTGAGACCATCGTCGTCATATTGGTTGTTCTGTGGCTTCTGGGTCTGGTCACGTCGTACACCATGGGTGGCTTGATTCACGTCCTCCTGGTGATTGCGATCGTCGTGATCCTGCTCCGGGTCATTCAGGGTCGGCGTCCGTAGCGGCGCTTGAGGAGACCCACCTGGGGTCGGCACGGCCCGACTCCTGGGCTTGGCCTGCTCGCCAGCCGCTCGCCCGGCGTCGGGCGTGGGAGGGAGTGACGGTGCCGCCTTCACAGAAGCAGGCGGTTCAGGCACGGCGCGCCTGAACGGACATCGCCGGCCTGCTTGACCGGCCTCAAGCGCCACCCAAGGCGTCCCCGTCGACAATCCCGGCGGGAGGCTACCCCAGCGTATGCCAGCCGCCGACATCGTCTTTCGCGCCCGCGACCTCACCAAGACCTACCGCACCGGCGAGGTCGAGGTGGTGGCCTTGCGTGACGTGACGCTGGAGATCGCGCGCGGCGAATTCATCGTGCTGCTGGGACCTTCGGGCAGCGGCAAGAGCACGCTGCTCAACATCCTGGGCGGCCTGGACGTGCCCACCAGCGGCGAAGTCACCTTTGCCGAACACCGGCTCGACGGCGCCAGCGACGCCGAACTCACGCGCTACCGGCGCGAGCACGTGGGTTTCGTTTTCCAGTTCTACAACCTGATCCCCAGCCTGACGGTGCGCGAGAACGTGGCACTGGTGACCGACATTGCCGAGGCACCGATGGACATCGACGAGGCCATCGCGCTGGTCGGCCTGATGCCGCGGCGCGACCACTTCCCGGCCCAGCTCTCCGGCGGCGAACAGCAGCGCGTGGCGATCGCACGCGCCATCGTCAAGAAGCCAGACGTGCTGCTGTGCGACGAGCCCACGGGCGCACTGGACTACACCACCGGCAAGCTCGTGCTCGACGTCATCGCGCGCATCAACCGCGAGCTCGGCACCACCGCGGTGGTGATCACGCACAACGCGGCCATCGCCGGCATGGCCGACCGCGTCATCCACCTCGGCGACGGGCGCATCCAGAGCATCGAGCGCAACGAGCACAAGATCTCGCCCGCGGAGCTGAGCTGGTGAAAGCACTGGACCGCAAGCTGCTGCGCGACCTGCGCCTGATGTGGAGCCAGGCGCTGACGATCGCGCTCGTGGTGGCCAGCGGCGTGGGCGGCTTCCTGACCATGCTGTCGGCGGTGGATTCGCTGGCGCTGGCGCGCGACCGCTTTTATGCACAGGGCCGCTTCGCCGACGTCTTTGCCGGCGTCAAGCGCGCCCCCGACGCGCTGGCCGCGACGCTGCACGACGTGCCCGGCGTGGCCGACGTGCAGACCACCACCGAATTCGCAGTCCGGGTGGAGATCGAAGGGCTGTCGGACCCGATCATCGGCCAGCTCATCGGCGTCGACGCGCGGCGCCCCTTGCGCATGAACCGCATCACGCTGCGCAGCGGCCGTGCCGACGACGCGTCGATGTCGCCCGGCCGCACCCTGCCCGACGGTGCGCTGCCGGCCTGGGTTTCGGAGAGCTTCGCCATCGCGCACGGCCTGCAGCCCGGTGCGCGGCTGTCGGCGCTGATCAACGGCAAGCGGCGGGCGCTCGTGCTGGCCGGCG
>JACZKT010000310.1 GCA_014859905.1 Rubrivivax sp. | reverse complement strand
CATGGCGGGCGGGCGTGCTGAAGCGTACCGAAGACGATACGCCCAATGGCGCCGATCCCGCCCCGGTCGAGGCCGGGCGCGCCGGCGCGGGCTCAGGAAACGATGTAGGACGCGGCGCCGGTGGCGATCAGCGAGCCCTCGTCGTTGACCAGCCGCATCTGCACCGAGCCGACGCGACCACCCAGGCGCGTGACCTCGGCCGTGGCCACGAAGTAGCGGCCCAGGCCCTGGCGCAGGAAGTCGATGCGCAGGTCGATGGTGCCGAGACGGGAGAAGCGGTGCATCACCTGCTGCACGTTGTCGTGGGGGTGGTTCTCGGCGATGGCCACCATCGCCGTCAGGCCGGCCATGGCGTCGAGCACGGCCGAGATGACGCCGCCGTGCAGGCGGCCGTAGGCGTAGTGGCCGACGAGTTCGGGCCGCATCGGGAAGGTGGCGCGCACGTCGCCGGGCCGCACCGATTCGATCTTCAACCCCAGCGTCTGGTTGAAGGTGATGCGCCGTTCGAAGAGCTCCACCAGTTCGGCGTCCAGCCGCGCCTGCTCTTCGGCGCTGCGCGGCACCGCTGCGACGGCTGTCATGGCTGAGCCGGCGCGGGCTTCAGGCCCAGCAAACGGCGTGCTTCATCGGGCGTGGCGATATCGCGCCCGGCACGTCGCGCGCAGGCCGCCAGCGCCTCGATCAGCACGCCGTTGCCGCCGGCGCGTGCGCCGCCGGGCAGATAGAAGGTGTCCTCGAGCCCGCTGCGCAGCATGCCGCCGAGTTCGGCCGTCTTCTGGTGCACGGGCCAGATCTCGGCGCGGCCGATGAGCGTCGTCTGCCACACGGCTTCGGGCGGCGCGTAGCGCGGCAACAGCGCCAGCAGGTCGGCGTCGCAGGGCATGCCGCTGGCCACGCCCATGACGAAGTTCAGCTCCGGCACGTATGCAGGCCCCGAGGTCGCGGCTTCGCCGCGCCCGCCCCCCGAGGGGGGCGCGCCAGCTTGGGACGGCCCGGCGCTGGCGCCGACCATCCCCGCCTTCAGGTACATCGCCACGCTGCGCACGATGCCGACGTCGAAACATTCGAACTCGGGGTGGGTGCCGGTCTCGCGCATGACGTCGAGCATCTGCTGGATCTTGGCCACCGGGTTGTCGAAGACCATCGGCGGCCAGGCCCATTCGCCGTTGTCCTTGATCTTCAGGTAGTTCAGGCTGCCGGCGTTGCAGGCCGCGATCTCGGGCTTCACGCGCCGCAGGCAGGCCACCGGGCCCGAGATGTCCTTGCCGACGACGCCGGTGGTCAGGTTGATGATGACGCCGGGGCAGGCGGCGCGGATAGAGCCGACGACGGACTCGGCGACGTCGGGATCCCAACTCGGCATGTGGCCCAGGCCTTCGTCCTGCATGCGCAGGTGCACGTGCATGATGCTGGCTCCGGCGTTGAAGGCGTCGCGCGCCTCGGCAGCCATCTGCGCCGGCGTCACCGGCACCGGGTGCTGTTTGGGGTTGGTGAGCACTCCTGTCAGCGCGCAGGTGAGGATGGCCTTGTCGTCAGTCATTGCGTGATCTCCAGTTCGACCAGCAGCATGCCGGCGGCGACCGACCTCCTGACCACGGCGTGCAGTGCCGTCACGGTGCCTGGTGCGGCGGCGTGCAGCCACATTTCCATTTTCATCGCCTCCACGCAGACCAGCGGCTGGCCGGCCGCCACGGTGTCGCCCAGCGCCACCAGCACCTGCGCCACGACGCCGGCCACCGGTGCACAGGCGCGGCTCGGGTCGGCGCCGGCAGCGGTCGCGGGGCAGGGCGAGGGTTCGGTGAAGCTGAACACGGCGCCGTCGATCGAGAGATGCAGCGTGGCACCGTCCTGCATGCATGGGAAACGCCGCTGCACGCCCTCGACGATGCAGCGCAGTTCGCCGTCGGCCAGCGACAGCACGGCCACGCCTTGCGGTGGCGCATGTTGGGTTCGGGTTTCGCCGCCGCATTCGAGCGTGAGCTCGAATGCCGTCACGCTGGCCGGGCGCACGCCGTCGACGGTGCTGCCACCCAGCACGGCAGCGGCGACGCGCCAGGCGGCCTCGGGGGGCAGCGTGCGCTGCAACAGCGGCTCGCCAGTCGCAGCCCATTCGTCGAGCCGCGTCGTCGTCATGGCGGCGGCCGCGAACTGCGGGTGCCTGACGAGGTCGCGCAGGAAGCGGCCGTTGTTGCGCAGGCCGAACAGCGGTGCGTCTTCGAGCGCGCGTGTCAGCCGCCGCACGGCGTCGGCGCGGTCGCTGCCATGGGCGATGACCTTGGCCACCATCGCGTCGTACCAGGGCGTGACCTCGGTGCCGGTCAGGATGCCGTGGTCGATGCGCACCGCGCCGGTGCTCGCCACCCGCTCGGGCCACCAGCCGGCGACGCGCCCGGCCTGCGGCTTCCAGCCGTCGTAGGGGTCTTCGGCATACAAGCGGGCCTCGATGGCGTGGCCGCTGAAGACGATCTGCTCCTGCGTCAAAGGCAAGGGCTCACCGGCCGCCACGCGCAACTGCCATTCGACGAGGTCCAGGCCGGTGATGCATTCGGTGACCGGGTGCTCGACCTGCAGCCGCGTGTTCATTTCCAGGAAGTAATGGCGCAGCTCGGCGTCGACGATGAACTCCACCGTGCCCGCGCCGCGGTAGCCCACGGCCAGCGCCGCGGCCACCGCATCGGCGCCCATCGCCGCTCGCATCTGCGCGCTGACCACCGGCGACGGCGCTTCCTCGATCACCTTCTGCCGCCGCCGCTGTGCGGTGCAGTCGCGCTCGCCCAGGTGCACGGCGTGGCCGTGGGCGTCGGCGAAGACCTGGATCTCGATGTGGCGGCCGTCGTCGACGAGCCGCTCCAGCATCAGCGTGTCGTCGCCGAAGGCGCCGGCGGCTTCGCGCCGCGCGCCCGCGATCGCCGCCGCCAGCTCGTCGTAGCGGTGCACGAGTCGCATGCCGCGGCCACCACCGCCGGCCACGGCCTTCACCAATAGCGGCAGGCCCAGGCGCATGGCTTCGGCGCTCAGGCGGTCATCGCTCTGGTCGTGGCCCTCGTAACCGGGCGCGCAGGGCACGCCGGCGTCGATCATGCGGCGCTTGGCGGCCGCCTTGTCGCCCATGGCGCGGATGGCTGCGGGCGGCGGCCCGATGAACACCAGGCCGGCGTCGGCGCAGGCCTGCGCGAAGTCGGCGCGCTCGGACAGGAAGCCGTAGCCGGGATGCACGGCGTCGGCACCGGTCTGCCTGGCGGCCGCCAGCAAGGCCTCGATGTCCAGGTACGAATCGGCCGCCGGCGCGGCGCCGATGCGAACCGCTTCGTCGGCCTGCCGCACGTGAAGCGCCTGGGCGTCGGCGTCGCTGAAGACGGCCACCGTGCGGTAACCCAGGCGGTGCGCCGTGCGCATGACCCTGCACGCGATCTCGCCGCGGTTGGCAACCAGGATCTTCTTAAACATGCAGTGCGTCCACCGCGGCGAGCTCGCCTGCATGCGCTTCGCGCATCACGCGTTCTGGCTGCGCCGCAACGGCCGCTGCGCGCCCGTTGTCGCCACGGTTGGCAATGAGGATCTTGCTGAAGATCATGCTCTGTGCGTCACTGCGGCACCCAGTTCGCCTTGCGCTTTTCCAGGAACGCGGTCGTGCCCTCCAGCCCCTCGGGGCCGAGCGCCGCCTGCGAAAACACCTCGGCCGCGCGCCGCACCAGCGAAGACGGGGTGTGGAAGCGGGCGCGCGCCATCAGCGCCTTGGTGGCGGCCACGGCGCCGGGCGCGCAATGCAGGATGTCGGCCAGCACGGCGGCCAGCGCGTGATCCAGCGCGCCTGCGGCGTGCACCGCGTGCACCAGGCGCAGCGTCAGCGCCGCCTGCGAGTCGAGCCGGCCGCCGGTGACGGCCAGGCGCTTGGCCTCGGCATAACCCAGCCGCTCGACGAGGAAGGGCGCGATCTGCGCCGGCACCACACCGAGCGAGGTCTCGGGCAGGCGGAACACAGCACCCGAGCCAGCCAGCGCGACGTCCACCACGCAGGCCAGTCCCAGGCCGCCGCCCATCACCGTGCCCTCGAGCACCGCCACGGTGGCCAGGCCGGTGCTGGCGTAGGCCACGCAGAGGTCGCCGAAAGCGGCGTTGACCTTGACCAGTGCCTCCGGGTCCTCGGCGAGCTTCGAACGTGCAGCGGCCATGTCGCGCAGGTCGGCGCCGGCGCAGAAATGCCCGCCCGCGCCGCGCAGCACGAGCACGCGGGTCTGACCATCGGCTTCGGCCGCGGCCAGCGCCTGCCGCAGCTCCAGCACCATCGCCAGCGACATCGCGTTGCGTTGTTCGGGCCGGTTCAGCGTGACGTGCAGCACCGGTCCCTCGCGCCGCAGCGCCAGGGTCTCGAAGTCGGCCGGCGCGGTGCTCAAGACGTCCTGCCCGGCAGCGTGCCTTCGAGCTTGCAGATGATGCCGAGCATGATCTCGTCGGCGCCGCCGCCGATGCTGATGAGCCGGCTGTCGCGGTAGGCCTGCGAGATCGGGTTGTCGGCGGTGTAGCCCATGCCGCCCCAGTACTGCAGGCAGGCGTCGGCGACCTCGCGGCTGAGGCGCCCGCACTTGAGCTTGGCCATGCTGGCGAGCTTGGTCACGTCCTTGCCGCCGACGTACATCTCCACCGCGCGGTAGGTCAATGCGCGCAGCGCCTCGACTTCGGTGCGCAACTCGGCCAGACGGAAGTGCACGACCTGGTTGTCGAGGATGCTCTTGCCGAAGGCCTTGCGCTGGCGCGTGTAGGCTATGGTCTGGTCGATCAGGCGGTCCAGGCTGCGCAGCGAGCCGGCGGCGCCCCACAGCCGCTCTTCCTGGAACTGCAGCATCTGGAAGGTGAAGCCCAGGCCTTCCTGGCCGATGAGGTAACGCTTGGGCACGCGCACGTTGTCGAAGAACAGCTGCGCGGTGTCGCTGCTGTGCATGCCGATCTTGTGGATCTTCTGGCGCGTGATGCCGGGGCTGTTCATCGGTACCACGATCAGGCTCTTGTTCTTGTGCGGCGGGCCGTCGCTGGTGTTGGCCAGCAGGCAGCACCAGTCGGCCTGCATGCCGTTGGTGATCCACATCTTGGTGCCGTTGACGATGTAGTCGCCGCCGTCGCTGCGCGCGCTGGTCTTCACGGCGGCCACGTCGCTGCCGCCGCCGGGTTCGCTGACGCCCAGGCAGGCCACCACGTCGCCGGCGATCGTGGGCGTGAGGAACTCCCGCCGCAGTTCGTCGCTGCCGAAGCGCGCCAGCGCCGGTGTCGCCATGTCGGTGTGCACGCCGATGGCCATCGGCACGCCGCCGCAGTTGCACTGGCCCAGCGCCTCGGCCATCACCATGCTGTAGCTGAAATCGAGCCCCGCGCCACCGAATTCCTCGGGGTACTTCAGGCCCAGCAGGCCCAGGTTGCCGAGTTTCTTGAAGACCTCGTGGGCGGGGAACTGGCCCTGCGCTTCCCATTGCGGGATGTGCGGGTTGAGTTCCTTGTCGCAGAACTTGACGACGGTGTCTTCGAGCGCGCGGTGTTCGGGGGTGAGTTTCATGGCTGTCTCTCGTGGTGTCTCAAAGGCGGGCGATGCCGAAGGTGTTGGGCCGCAGCGTGCGCCGTTCGGCCTCGCTCGTGATGGCCAGGCACAGGCCGAGGATGCGGCGCGTGTCGCGCGGGTCGATGATGCCGTCGTCCCACAACCGCGCGGTGCCGAACAGCGCCGCGCTCTCGGCGTCGAGCCGCTGGCGCAGCGCGTCGCTCATGGCGCCGAGCGCTTCGTCGTTGGCGGGCAGCCCGAGGCGTTCGAGCTTGTTGCGGTTGACGATGTCCATCACCTTGGCCGCCTGTGCGCCGCCCATCACCGCAGTGCGCGCGCTGGGCCAGCTGAAGATGAAGCGCGGGTCGAAGCCGCGGCCGCACATGCCGTAGTTGCCGGCACCGTAGCTGCCGCCGAGCACGACGGTGAACTTGGCCACCCGTGCGTTGGCCACGGCCTGGATCATCTTGCTGCCGTGCTTGATGGCGCCGGCCTGTTCGGCCGCCTTGCCGACCATGTAGCCGGTGGTGTTCTGCAGGAAGACCAGCGGCGTGCCCGACTGGTCGCAGAGCTGGATGAACTGCGCCGCCTTCGTGGAGCCGGCGGGCTGGATCGGCCCGTTGTTGCCGACCAGGCCCACGGCAAAGCCGCGGATGCGGGCGTGGCCGCAGATGGTGTCGGTCGCATAGAGGGCCTTGAACTCGAGGAAGTCGGAGCCGTCCGCCAGCCGGGCGATGATCTCGCGCACGTCGTAGGGCGCGCGTTCGTCGGCGGGCACGACGCCCATCAGCTCCTCGGCGGCGTACAGCGGCGCTGCCGCCGGGGCCGGCGGCGGCACGGTGTCCCAGGGCAGCTTGTCGACCAGCTCGCGCGTCAGCGCGATGGCGTGGGCGTCGTTCTCGCTCAGGTATTCGCCCAGGCCGGTGACCTGGGCGTGGGTCTCGGCGCCGCCGAGTTCTTCCTCGGTGGCGTCCTCGCCTATCGCCGCCTTCACCAGCGGCGGGCCGGCCAGGTAGATGCTGCTGCGGCCGCGCACCAGCACGACGTAGTCGCTGAGGCCCGGCAGGTAGGCGCCACCGGCCGTCGACGCACCGTGCACGACGGCGATCTGCGGAATGCCGGCGGCGGACAGCCGCGCCTGGTTGGCGAACGTGCGCCCGCCGTCGACGAAGATCTCGGCCTGGTACATCAGGTTGGCGCCGCCGGATTCGACCAGCGCGATCAGCGGCAGCTTGTTCTCGCGCGCCAGCTCCTGCGCCCGCAGCGCCTTCTTCAGCCCCATCGGCGCCACGGTGCCGCCCTTGACGGCGCTGTCGCTGGCCGAGACCAGCACGCGCTTGCCGGCGACGACGCCGACGCCGACGATGCTGCCGCCGCCCTGCACGTTCTTCTTGCCGTCGTCGTCGTGCATGCCCAGCCCGGCCAGCGGGCTGAGTTCGAGGAACTCGCTGCCGCGGTCGATGAGCCGGGCCACGCGTTCACGCGGCAACAACTGGCCGCGCGCTTCGAACCTGGTGCGCTTGGACGAGGACTCGGCCACCACCTTGGCTTCCAGCGCACGCACCTCGGCCAGGCGCTGCGCCATGCGCTCGGCATTGGCGGTGAACGCCGCCGAGCGTGGGTCGATCTGGCTGTGCAGGGCCGGCATTACTTCAGCACGTCCGGTGTGGTCGCGCGATGGAAGCCGTCGAAGGGCACCGACCTCGCCTCCGCGCCCAGCGGGAAGATCTCGCTGCCCAGCGACGCGGCGCCGTCGATCTGCAGCGTGACGCCGGTGATGAAGGCCGCTGCCGGCGAGAGCAGGAAGACGATGGCCGCGCTGACCTCGGCCTCCACGCCCAGGCGCCGCAACGGCACATGGTTCTTCAGGCGCGGGATCAATGTGCGCATGGCGCCGCCGTAGCTGTCCATGCCGCTGGAGGCGATCCAACCCGGCGCCACCGCGTTCACGCGCACGCCGGCATGCGCCCATTCGAAGGCCGCGGTCATGGTCAGGTTGCTCATGCCGGCACGCGCCGCGCCGCTGTGGCCCATGCCTGGCATGCCGTTGCGGAAGTCGGCCGTCATGTTGACGACCGCGCCGCCGTGGGCCTGCATGCACTGCTTGAACAGCTCGCGCATCATCAGGAAGCCACCGGTCAGGTTGTTGCCGACGACGGCGTCGAAACCCTTCTTGCCGATCGCCATCAAGGGCGCCGGAAACTGCCCGCCGGCGTTGTTGACGAGGCCCGCCACCGGGCCGTGCTTCGCCACCACGGCCGCCACGCCGGACTTCACCGCGTCTTCGTCGCGGATGTCGAAGGCGATGGTGTCGACGCTGCCGCCGTCGGCGGTGATCTCGGCGGCGACGCGGTCGAGCTTGTCCTGCGAGCGTCCGCTGATCACCACCGTGGCCCCCAGTGACGCCAGTTCGTGCGCGACGCAGCGCCCGATGCCGCTGCCGCCGCCGGTGACCCAGTGCAGCTGGCCTTTGAGGAGGTCGGGGCGGAAGACGCTGCGGTAACG
>JACZKT010000309.1 GCA_014859905.1 Rubrivivax sp. | reverse complement strand
CATCGTCGTCGCCGAAATCATCAGGGTCCCTCACTGGGGCCCTTCGTGCTTCTGGACTCCGATTTACCGTGGCCACGCGCGGGCGGCGAAAACCGCTCCCTCGCCGTCGAATAGAAGCGGATTTACATCGTCGCTAACATCGCGCGCTTCACTGCAAACGAACTCGCTGCGGCCGAGCCCCTGATGGCGCGACTGCCATCGCTGCCCGATCTTCGATGAGGTGGTGCCGTGTGTGCTGCCAGATCCATTCGCCAAGCTCCGACGGCCCGGACTGCGCAGTCTGCTTCCGTCGATCGTGCATGGTTCCTGCTCGACTCCGCCTGGCACGATGCGATGTGGGTTTTCAAGCCGACCAATGCGCTCGAAGAACGCAGCCCCATTCGAGTGCACTGGAACTTCACACTCGCGGATGGAGGTCGCTTCACCGACGATCGCTTTGCGTCGCTGCTGGAGAGCAGCAGGCAACTCATCGCACTCATCCGAAGCCGCTCGCTGAGCACGGGTCTGGCGCAGCGCGCGAGCACCGCGGCCGGCAACTTCAAGTTGTTGCGCGAACTCCTGCGCTGGATGGATCGCGCAGGCTTCACCCACTTCGCCGATCTCGACGCCACGGCATTGCTGCAGTTCCATCGCGCGATCGCAGAGCGCTGCGGCCACGGGCGCGCCGGGCTCTCGCCCACGACCGTGCAGCAGTACCTGCGGTTGTTCACCTACCTCTACAGGTTTCGCGATCAGCTCGGTGATGCGCTGCGCATCGACCCCTTCCCGGGGCGCACTCACGGCGAGGTCGCCGGCGTGTACGGCGCCGAGATTCGGCATTGGCCTTACACGCCCGACGGCATCGCCGTTGCGCTGGTCCAGGGTGCAATCGATCTGGTCACCAACAACGCCTCTTGCATCTTGCGGGCCAGGCGGGTCTACGCTGAAGCGATGGCGGGAGCCGCCCAGCGCGGTTGCAGTGCCATCGGCTGCACCTGCGCGGCCAAGCGTGCGCTGCAGCAGGCGGGCATCGAGGCATCCGGCGACGCGCAGTCGATCCATACGGTGGCCGAACTCGCGCAAGCGATCGACATGCTCTACGCAGCGTGCTTCGTGGTCATCTCCTACCTGGTGGGACCCAGAGCGAGCGAGATCCTGCATTTGGAGGCCGGCTGCGTGCAGCATCGGAGGGACGGCCGCGCCGATGATGCGATCCCCGTGATCGTCGGCGCTATCTTCAAGCGCCAGGCCGAGTACACCGGCAAACCTCATGAGTGGGTGGCGCCACCGCCCGCCGTGCAGGCCATCTCGGTTCTGGAGGCACTGTCCGCCGTACACCGTGCTCAGTCGGGGCGCCCCCAACTTTGGCTACGTCGTGGCCAGTGGTCTGGTGCCACGGAGTGGCAGGACCCGTGTCCCGATACCTTGGGCATCCCGTCAACCTGGCGCATGTCTTTGCTGCTGCGGCGCCTGGCCAGATGGCTTGATCTGCCCCAACACAATGGCAAGCCCTGGCAGCTCTCGACGCATCAAGGCCGCAAGACTTTCGTGCGCTTCGCCGCGCTGCGCGATGGCTCCGCTTTGCTCGCACTGGCCCAGCATCTCGGCCACCATGAACGCGCCGTCACCGACCACAGCTACGTGGGTACGGACTATCGACTCACTCGGGAGATCGAGTCCGAGATCTTGGAACAGTCGGCCCTGGCTTGGGAACACATGCTCGCCGCACCCGGCCTGGGCGGGCGAGCCGGCGCCGAGATCATGGCCAAGCGCCCACGCTTCAGAGGGGCGCGACTCAAGCAGGACGTCAAGAGCTACGCGCGCCTGCTCGTCGAATCCGGCCTTGTACTTGGAGTGTGCGACTGGGGGTTCTGCGTCTACAGGGAAGAAAGCAGCGCCTGCCTGGGCAATGCCATCGGCCCAAATCCAGCTCGTCGCGAGCCCTCAACCTGCGCACGTTGCGCGAACTTCGCGGTGTCCTCCCAGCACCGCCCCTATTGGGCTGAGCAGGTACGCCGGCACGAAGTGCTGCTCGACGAACCAGCGCTACCGCTGCAGACGCTGCGCATCGCACGCGAGCGCATGGATGAAGCACGCGCGCTGATCCGTGTGATCGATGAATCGGAAGGGAGAAGCAAGCATGGCCAGCGCATCGACCGTTGATCCCACCAGCAGGCCAGCCGCCCAGCGGCTGCGCGATGCGCTGCTTCGACTGGCTGCGGGCGACACGCCAGAGGCACCGACCGCTTCGGCGCTGTGCGCGCTCGCCGGCGTCTCGCGCAATGCGCTGTACCGCTACCACCCTGACATCCTTCAGGAATTGCACGAGTTGCAGCGCCAGCGCCACCGTGATCCAGGTTCGCCCCGTCGCGCCTTGCAGCACCTACGCGACGAGAACAAAACCCTGTGCCAACAGGCAACCCAGCTCGCCTCGCTCGTCGACCACTACTTCGCGGCCTGGCAAGAGGCCAGCTCCATGTTGCAGCGCCGGGAACGCGAGCTCGCCGACCTGCGCAAAAGCGCCAAGCCGAAGCTGGTTTCGATACGAAACTGAGCGAGTCAGGGCTGACAGGCGCCCGCTGTTGACACCCCGCAAATCCACCTAAAGCCCGGCCCCGCGGGGACACGCCCAGGCCCAGCGAGACCTGGCATCAGCACCACCCCAACGCCCAACACCCCACCATCCGCCGCCACACCTTGCTCACACGGCGCCAACCTTGCTCGCTGTTTCGCGAGATTCGCGTATTTCGAGTAAGCCTGCTAAACTCAGTTGCATGAAGACCGCCCGCAAACCTACCGAAGCACCACAGCACATCGCCCCTCCGGCGCTGTCGGTGAACATCGATATCGATCCCTTGGTCGAGGTCGTGCGGCGCCACGTCAAGCTGACACCCCAGGCCAGGCGGCTGATCGAGGGCGAGTTCGCGCAGCTCTTCCAACATCCCACGATCAGCGGCAGCACCCGAAAGACGACGACCACCAAGTCCGAACCGGCGACGGACCCGGTGTTGAGTACCCAGGAGGCGGCTGACCTGGTCGGAGTCTCCCGCCCGTACATCGTGGCCCGCATCGAAGCCGGCGACATCCCACTGCACCAGCAGGTGGGCAACCAGCGACGTGTTCGCCAATCCGCCGTGCTGGCCTGGCACCGCCAGGAGCAGACCCGACGCCGCAAGGCCCTGGGCCAGCTCGGCGCCGACCTCGACAGCGAGATCTTCGCGGACTGAGATCCGTGATCCCTGTCGTCGCCGACGCCGACGCCCTGTTCGGCGCGACCACCCGCGGCCTGCTGATCCACCTCGACTACCAGGGACTCATCCGCCTGCACTGGAGCCCGCTGATCCTCGACGAGCTGAGCCGGGCACTCGTGGACACCGGCCGCAAGCCGGATGCCGAATCGGCGCGCCGCCACGAACAACTCTTGCGGGCGGCATTGCCGCAGGCGGAGATCCCGACGCAGAGGGTCCAGGCCCAGTTCGCCAGCGTGGCGCCAGCAATGCGTTCGGCCAAGGACACCCACGTCGCCGCCTGCGCCAATGCCATCCTGGCCGGTGACTTCTATCCCGAAACCCAGGTCGTCAGCCTCGTCACCCGAAACATCCGCGACTTCGGCGTCCGCAAGCTCGCTGCACTTGGCATCGAGGTCCTTCGTCCGGACGCCTTCTTGCTGGATCAATTCCAGGAAGATCCCGCAGTCGTCGCTTCGGCCTTCGCCGCCCTGCGGTCCACGCTGCGCTCGGCACCTGCACCAGACCAGCTGCTGGAACGACTGGCCGCCGACGGGCAGGCCCTGACAGCGGCAGCCATGCACGACGCCTGGCACCAGGGCGCCGTGCGCCTTTGACGACGAGGTCGCTCTGATGCATCCCTGGGCATTCCGCGCCCGCTTCCGCCGGGCGGCGTTCGGCTGGAAAGGCTCCAAGCTCGCGATCGAGCGCATCCATGAAGCGCTTGCCGAAATCCGTGCGGTCGCCCGACAAGACACAACGGCAGCGGCCGAAGGCGCCGTTCTGTTCCTGGAGAAACTCCCCCCGGCCTTGAACCAGGTCGACAGCTCCAGCGGCGCCCTGGGCAACGCCACTCCTGATCAACAAGGAAGTTCAGCCGCACGGGCCGCGCGAAGCGGACACGGTGTGGTCTGGCAGGCGGCTCGGGCCAGTCGTTGGAGGATGGATCGCAGGTCGAAGCGGCGGTTGAACAGGTATTGCACCTGAGCGAGGTATCGGTGGGCGTACTTGCGGAATCCGAAGGCATGGTAGGTAGTCGAGTGCCTCGGTGGACGTGCCCGCCGCCCGACCAAGTGCGGGCCCGTTGCCGGCGTTAGGCATCTAGCAACAATAACTTGAACAATCAAGGCTTGCGCCGAATGCGGTGTGGCTTGATGCGATAGTTCCATTCGCCGTGAAACTCATCGCGCTCGATGGACACGTCGGCCAGTTCCTCGTCCGTGACCTTGACGCC
>JACZKT010000308.1 GCA_014859905.1 Rubrivivax sp. | reverse complement strand
ATCGCGGCTCAATGGCTGGCCTATGCGTACCCCTGTCAACGCTTCACGCCGCACCTCGCGATGCGCCGCGCATGACTCGGGGACAACATGATTCGCTACGTCTTTGTTGTCAGGGACTTGCACCCTTTACTCCTTGCCGGTTTTACCGGCGCACTCCACTTGTCCACAGCCTGGCGCCGTGGCGTTTGTTTGGCGGTCGGTGTGCCAAACCCGTTAGCCCTCGGAGCTTCGAGCTCGTGGGAGAGCACTTGGTCAACGCACCGGCCCGTCTTGTCCAACCGTGTAGCCCGAACAGTTGCCAATCATGAGCATGCATCCGCAAGGTGGGGTAGCGAACAGCGATCAACGACTGAACGCCGGCATCGACGTTTCCAAGCAGCATCTCGATGCCTGCTGGGGCGCCGATGAGCAGCGCGCGGTCAACGACGCCAAAGGATGGGACGAGCTGATCGCCAAGCTGCGCGCGGCCGACGTGGACCTGGTGGTGGTGGAGGCCACCGGCGGCTACGAGCGCGGCCTGGTGTGCGCGCTTCAGAGCGCTGGCATCACGGTGGCGCGGGTCAACCCGCGCCAGGCACGTGACTTCGCCAAGTCCATGGGCGTGCTGGCCAAGACCGACCGCGTCGACGCCCGGGTACTGCGCGATTTCGCCGACGTCATCGCCCGCCACAAGGACCGCGCCAAGTACATCACTGCGATGGTCCAGGCCGAGCGGCTGGCGCTGGCGGCCTTGGTCACGCGCAGGCGTCAGCTGGTGGAGATGCGGGTGGCCGAGACCAACCGGCTGGACGCGTCCAACAAGCTGACCTACCGCAGCATCAAGCGCGTGATCGCCCTGCTGGACAAGCAGATCGCCCAGATCGACAAGAGCGCTGATGACCACATGAATCGGCACTTCGCCAACCAGCGCAAGCTGCTGGACAGCGTCAAGGGTGTCGGACCGGTGACGATCCTGACCTTGGCCGCGCTGCTGCCCGAGCTCGGGCAGCTGAACCGGCGCCAGATCTCCAAGCTCGTGGGTCTGGCCCCCCTGGCCAACGACTCGGGACAGCGCAAGGGTCCCCGGCGCATCTGGGGCGGCCGGGCCGATGTGCGAGCGGTGCTCTACATGGCCGCGATCACGGCCATCCGCTGGACCCCAGCGATCAAGGTCTTCTACGACCACTTGATAGCCGCCGGCAAGGCCAAGAAAGTCGCCATCACGGCCTGCATGCGCAAGCTGCTGGTCATCCTCAACGCGATGGTGCGCGACAACAGCGCCTGGGACGCCGTCCGGCATCTGCAGACCGCCCAAAGGACTTGACTTTGAACACAGTTGCTCTCCCGCCCAGGCGGGAGAGGGGGCAATGCATCAACCAGTCACAGGCGGATCGTTAGGGCGGATCGGCCGTGTGATCGCCGATCCGCGCTCAGCGCGGCTTGCGTCGGGCCGACGGCTTGGCCGCTGCACCGCCGGTGTCGCGCGGCGGCAGGCCCGTGTGCTGGGTGAGGATGCGGCCCTGCGTCACGGTGGACGTGCGCGCGCCGGCCTCGGTGCTGTTCTTGCGCCGCGCGCTGACATAGGCGCCGTCCGTGGCGGGCTGGAAGCTCGGGATCAGGTGGTGCCTGCCGTTGCCGATGAGGTCGGCGCGGCCCATGGACTTGAGCGCCTCGCGCAGCAGCGGCCAGTTGTTGGCGTCGTGCCAGCGCAGGAAGGCCTTGTGCAGCCGGCGGCGCCGCTCGCCGCGCACGACGTCGACCTTCTCGGCGCGCGCCGGGTCGCGGCTGATGCCCTTGAGCGGGTTCAGGTCGGTGTGGTACATCGCCGTCGCGGTGGCCATCGGGCTCGGGTAGAAGGTCTGCACCTGGTCGGCCTTGAAGCCGTTCTTCTTCAGCCACAGCGCGAGGTTCATCATGTCCTCGTCGGTGGTGCCGGGGTGGGCGGCGATGAAGTAGGGAATCAGATACTGCGTCTTGCCCGCCTCGGCGCTGTACTGGTCGAACATCTTCTTGAAGCGCTCGTAGCTGCCGATGCCGGGCTTCATCATTTTCGACAGCGGCCCGCTTTCGGTGTGCTCGGGCGCGATCTTCAGGTAGCCGCCGACGTGGTGCGTCACCAGTTCCTTCACGTACTCGGGCGACTGCACCGCCAGGTCGTAGCGCAGGCCGGAGCCGATGAGTACTTTCTTCACGCCACGCAGCGCCCGCACGCGGCGATAGAGCTTCACCAACGGGCCATGGTCGGTGTTCAGGTTGGGGCAGATGCCGGGGTAGACGCAGCTCGGCTTGCGGCAGGCGGATTCGATCTCGCGGCTCCTGCAGCCGATGCGCCACATGTTGGCGGTGGGGCCGCCGAGGTCGCTGACGACGCCGGTGAACCCTTTGACCTTGTCGCGCATCTCCTCGATCTCGTGAACGATCGAGTCTTCGCTGCGGCTCTGGATGATGCGGCCTTCGTGCTCGGTGATGCTGCAGAAGGTGCAGCCGCCGAAGCAGCCGCGCATGATGTTGACGCTGAAGCGGATCATCTCCCAGGCCGGGATCCTGGTTGCGCCCTCAAAGCCGCCGGCCTCGTCGGCGTAGGCCGGGTGCGGGCTGCGCGCGTACGGCAGGCCGAAGACATGGTCCATCTCGGCGGTGGTCAGCGGAATCGGCGGCGGGTTGATCCAGACGTCCCGCTCGCCATGCCGCTGCACCAGCGCGCGCGCGTTGCCGGGGTTGGTCTCCAGGTGCAGCACGCGGTTGGCGTGGGCGTAGAGCACGGCGTCGCTCTTCACCTGCTCGTAGGCCGGCAGGCGGATCACCAGTTGTTCGCGCGGCGGCAGCTTCACCGCGCCGGCCTTGCGCGACAGTGGCAGGGCGATCGTCCTGACTCCCGCCTGCGGGAGACCGGCTCTTGCTCCCTCTCCCGCTTGCGGGAGAGGGTTGGGGTGAGGGCTGGTGCCCGCCGCACCCCTCACCCCAGCCCTCTCCCCGCCAGCGGGGAGAGGGAGCAAAGCCCCGCCGGCGTTCTCACCCTGGGCGCAACCCTGCCCCTGCGCCGCCGCAACCTCGGCCGTGGTCAGATAGGGATGGATGTGCTCGTCGATGCGCCCGGGCAAGTCGACGTCGGTCGAATCCAGCTCGAACCAGCCTGGGCGTGGCCCGCGCACCATGAAGGCAGTGCCGCGGATGTCGGTCAGGCTCGCCACCGGCCGGCGCGCCGCCAGGCGGTGCGCAACCTCGACGATGGCGCGCTCGGCGTTGCCGTACAGCAGCAGGTCGGCCTTGCTGTCGACCAGGATCGAGCGCCGCACCTTGTCCTGCCAGTAGTCGTAGTGCGCGATGCGGCGCAGGCTGGCCTCGATGCCGCCGATCACCACCGGCACCGCGGGCCACGCTTCCTTGCAGCGCTGCGTGTAGACCAGCGTCGCGCGGTCGGGCCGCCTGCCGCCGGCGCCGCCGGGCGTGTAGGCGTCGTCGCTGCGGATCTTGCGGTCGGCGGTATAGCGGTTGATCATCGAATCCATGTTCCCGGCGGCGACGCCGAAGAACAGGTTCGGCTTGCCCAGCGCCTTGAACGGCTCGGCCGACTGCCAGTCGGGCTGCGCCACGATGCCGACGCGAAAACCCTGCGCTTCCAGCACGCGGCCGATGACGGCCATGCCGAAGCTGGGGTGGTCGACGTAGGCATCGCCGGTGACGATGACGATGTCGCAGCTGTCCCAGCCGAGCGTGTCCATCTCCTGCCGGCTCATGGGCAGGAAAGGCGCCGGGCCGAAGCGCTTGGCCCAGAACGGGCGCCAGCTGGTGATCGGCTTGGCAGGGGCGGGGGC
>JACZKT010000307.1 GCA_014859905.1 Rubrivivax sp. | reverse complement strand
GTGGCCGCCGAGAGCGCGCTGACGGCTGCCGCCAGTCGCGTCTTCGCGCTGCTCGACCAGCACGCCGAACTGCGATCGCAGGAGCCGGTGTCGTCCCTGGTGGCGGCCTGGCGCGCGCTGGAGCCGCGCCTGGTCTTTCGCCGCCAGAAGTTCAACGAGGCCGCTTTCGCCTACAACGCGGCGCTGGCGCAGTTCCCGACCCGCCTGCTGGTGCCGCTGTTCGGCTTCAGGCGCGCCGGGCGCATCTGAGCTGCCGGTGGCGCCGAGCGGCCCGCGTCAGCCCTTCAGCATGTGCAAGGGCGCCAGCCGCTCGGCGGCAGGAGTCTCGCCGCCGCCGTCCATTTCCACCGCGATCTGCGTGCACACGGCGCGGCACAGCGTGGCCGCACGCTCGCTGCCGATGCGGTAGTAGATCTGCGTCGCGTCGCGCCGCCGCGTCAGCACTCCGGCGCGGTACAGCGTGGCCAGGTGCTGGCTCATGTTGGGTTGCGTGGTCTCGATCTCGGCCAACAGCTGCGAGACGTTCTTCTCGTGCCTGCACAGCGCGCTGATGATCTTCAGCCGGATCGGCGTCGCCAGCAGCCGAAAGAGTTCGGCCGCCGAGGCGAAGACCTGGTCGGATTCGTCGAGGTGATTGTCGTCGGCAGGATCGGCGTCGGCAAGCTTGTTCACGTCGTGCTTTCGTGGCTGCTTGTTCGGTGGTGCCGGGCCGCCGGGGCGCGTGTCCCGGCGTCGAGCGGCGGGATCACCGCGGGGCATTGCTTTGCGCCGGGAAGCGGTAATGGTCGCGCTGCAGCACCGCGGCGATGGCCGTGACCTCTTCCGGGAACAGACCCAGGTTGAGCTCGGTGATGCAGCAGCCGACCCTGCCGCGCAGGGCGCCAGGGTTGTCGATGCGGCCCTGGGGCCGGTAGATCGAGGTGCCGTCGCCGCCCACCGTGCGGACGTGGCAGGCCGAGCAGCGGTTGTCGTGGATGAGCTTTTCGCCCAGCGCCAGATCGGCATCGGCGTACTGATACAGCGCGGTCTGTGCCTGCGCCAGCACCAGGGCGCCGGCGTGGGCCGGCGACAGGCCGGCAGCGAACGGGAGCTTCATGCGCGGACCTCCATGCCGGCCAGTTGCAGCAGTTCGAGCACGTCTTCCTCGAACATCTCGCCCGGGATCACCTGCAGCAGGCGGCCGCCACGGTCGACCGTGACGGTGAGCGGGATGACGCGGCGCGTCGACAGCGCCGCGGCCAGCGGCGCTTGCTCCAGGGTGATCGGAAACGTGTAGCCGTGCTCACCGGCGTGGCGGCGCACCGCTGCGGCATCGCGCTCGCGCGCCACGCCCAGCACCGAAAGCCGGCGCCCGGCAGCGGCGCGATGGAGTTTTTCCACGTGCTGGTTGTGGCGGCGGCAGAACGGGCAGGTGGTGGACCAGAACACCACCACCAGCGCGCGCCCTTGGGCCTGCGCAGCGCCGAAGCGGCTGCCGTCGAGCAGGGTCACTTCGGGCCAGGCCACGGCCTGCCCCTGGGCAGCGGGGGCGGCCGCAGCTGCGGCCCACCACGCAGGGGCGGCTGCGGCAGCCACGGCGCTGATCGCGTGGCGGCGCTTCACTTCGCGCCCTGCTCCATCAGCAGGTAGGTGTTGTAGGCATTGATGCGGTTGGCCGCCTTGAACAGCGGCAGGTGCTCGAAGCGCGACCAGTCGGCCTTGGCGTAGGCTTCATCGAAGGGCTCGAGCATGCGCGCTGCCTCGGCCATGGTCTGCCGCAGGTGCTGCAGGTAGTCGCGCGTGAGCTTGAGGTCGGATTGTGCAGTGGCGGAGGCCGGCCCGTGGCCGGGCACGATGAGCCTGGCGTCGAACTCGATGAGCCGGTCCAGCGCCTCGATCCAGCGCCCGCTGTCGGCCTGGCCGACGAACGGGATGCGGCCCCGGAAGACGATGTCGCCGGCGAACAGCACCCGGGTCTGCGGCAGGAACACGACCAGGTCCTCCGGCGTGTGCGCCGGCCCCAGCGGCTGCAGCAGGAAGTCCACGCCGCCCAACGCGAAGCGCATCGGGCCGGCGATCCAGCGGTCGGCCGGCACCAGGCGCGTCTGGTCGTCGATCCACGGCGCCAGTTCCTCGCGGCTGGCTTGCAGGCGCCGCGCCGCGGTCTCGGAGTGCAGGTAGGCCAGGCCGCCGCGGTGCGCGGTGATGGTGGCGCCCAGGGCCCGGAAGGCCTGCAGGCCGTAGACGTGGTCGGCGTGGTAGTGGGTGACGACGACATGCCGGATCGGCTGCGGTGTGATCCTGCCGATGGCCCGGATGAGTTCCTCGGCCAACGCCGGCGAACCGAGCGCGTCGATCACCACCACGCCCGCGGGCGTGACCACGAAAGCGGCATTGGAGATGAAGTTGCGGTTGGCCGGCGAGCCCAGCGCCGACACGCCTTGCACCATCCACACGCCGGATCCCACCTCCCGGGGTTGCAGCAGTTGCGCGGCCGCGGGGACGCTGGCCCAGGCCAGTGGCAGCAGCCACACCAGGGCCAAGCAGGCCCGGGCATGCCGGCGTAGGCCAAGGGCCAGGGTTTCCACTGTCGGGATCAAGGTTATCACGCCGTACATTCGTATACAGTGATATTAGATCTCGTCCGGGCCTGCAGGCAAGCGCGGCAGACACATGACCATCCCTATGGTGGTGCCGCAACGGCCACGCCAGAATCGACGTCCCACGAAAGACAGGAGCCCCCGATGATCCGACTCCCCCTAGCCGCCCTGGCCGCCCTGGCCGTGCTGGCCGTCGCGGCTCCGCTGGCGATGGCGCAGGACGCCAACCTCGCGCGCAACCTGGCCGCCACCTGCGCCAACTGCCACGGCACCAACGGTGCCGCCCGCGGCGACATGAAGGTGCTGGCCGGCGTCAAGGCCGAGACGCTGGTCGCGCTGATGAACGACTACCGGACCGGGTCCCAGCCGGCGACGATCATGCATCAGATCTCCAAGGGCTACACCGACGAGCAGATCAGGCTCATCGCCGGCTATTTCGCTGCCCAGCAGCCCAGGAAATGAGGAGCGGCGACATGAACTTCGAACTGCACACCGACCCGACCGACCTCTCGCGCCGCCGCCTGCTCGGTGCCGGCTTCGCACTTTCAGGCCTGGCACTGGCAGGCTGCGCCAGCGCGCCTTTCGGCCCGTCGATCGGCCGCGTCGTCATCGTCGGCGGCGGCTTCGGCGGCAGCACCGCCGCGCGCTACCTCAAGATGTGGGGCGGCAACGTCGACGTGACGATGATCGACCGCAACCCCAATTTCATCTCGTGCCCGATGTCCAACCTGGTCATCGGCGGCCACAAGCAGATGGGCGACATCACGCGCGGCTACGGCGGCCTCACGGCGCTGGGCGTGAAGGTCGTGCAGGGCGAGGTCACCGCCATCGATGCGGCGGGCAAGAAGGTGCGCCTGGCCGGCGGCGGCGAGCTCGCCTACGACCGGCTGATCCTGTCGCCGGGCATCGACTTCATGCTCGACGGCATCGGCGGCCTGGCCGCGGCGCTCGACAGCGGCCGCATCACGCACAGCTGGAAGGCCGGCGCGCAGACGGTGGCACTGCGCCGGCAGCTCGAGGCGATGCCCGCCGGCGGCGTGTTCGCGATGTCCATCCCCAAGGCGCCCTACCGCTGCCCGCCCGGGCCGTACGAACGCGCCTGCATGGTGGCCAGCTACTTCAAGGTCGCCAAGCCGCGCGCCAAGGTGCTGGTGCTCGACGCCAACCCCGACATCACGAGCAAGAAGGGGCTGTTCGAGAAGGCCTTCAAGGACCACTACGCCGGCATCATCGAGTACCGGGCCAACAACGAGCTGAAGGCGGTGGACGGCACCACCGCCAAACTCGAGTTCGACGACGTCAAGGCCGACGTGCTGAACGTGATCCCGCCGCAGCGCGGCGGCGACATCGCGCGCAGCGCCGGCCTGTTGAACATGAACAACCGCTGGGTTGGCGTCGACTGGCTGACCCTGGAGTCCACCGCCGCGCCCGGCATCCACGTGCTGGGCGACGCCACCTTCTCGGCCCCGGCGATGCCCAAGAGCGGCCACATGGCCAACCAGCAGGCCAAGGTGGCCGCGGCAGCGATCATCCAGTTGCTCAAGGGGCAGCCGGTGAACGCCGCGCCGGTGGTCATGAACACCTGCTACAGCTTCGTCACCGCGCGCGACGTCGTGCACGTGGCCTCGGTGCACCAGTACAACGCGGCCGAGAAGACCTTCAAGACGGTGCCGGGCTCGGGCGGCGTCTCGGCGGCGGCCAACCAGGTCGAAGGCCGCTACGCGCTGAGCTGGGCCGACAACATCTGGGCCGACATGCTGGCCGTATGAGCGTGGGCGCCGCTTGCCGCCGACCTGCGCGGCGGCAGGCGCCCACCATGAGCTCGTCGCCTTGCGTCAGGCGGACTGTTCCGCCAGGTAGATCTCGACCCGGCGATTGGCGGCACGCCCGGCGTCGGTGCTGTTGCTGGCGACCGGCTCGCGTTCGCCGCGGCCCTGCACGGTGACGCGCGCAGGGGCAACGCCGCGCGCCGACAGGTAGTCGCGCACGGCAGCTGCGCGGTCGATCGAGAGCTGCTCGTTCAGTGCGTCGCTGCCGGTGCTGTCGGTGTGGCCGACGATAGTGACGTGCACGTTCTGGTCCAGGTTGCGGCCGATCTCGTCGAGCACCGGTCGCATTTCGGGCCGGATGTCGGCGCGGCCGACGGCGAACGAGAAATCGGCGGGCACGTTCAGGCGCAGCCGGTCGTCGTTGGTGCGCGCCACGTCGATACCGGTACCGGCACTGGCCTTGGCCAGGGCTTCCTGCTTGTCCTGCATGCGCTTGGACCAGAGGTTGCCGACCACCGCACCCACCGCACCACCGACCACCGCACCCGTACCCGCCTTGCCGCCGGTGGCCGAGCCAAGCACGGCGCCAGCCACCGCACCGACGCCGGCGCCGGTGGCGGTGCCGCGCTCGCGTTCGCTCATCGAAGTGCAGCCGGTGGCCACCAAGGCGGCGAGCGCCAGCGCGGCAGGAATCCATTTCGAGGTCATGATGTTCTCTCTCTGTGCAAGCCCCCAGGGGCGTTGCCCGCAGTCTTGGCCACCGCACAGGAATTGTCTGTTCGATAGCGCACGGTCTCGACCCGGGCGCCGCCCCCGCAGCACACCCGCAGCGCGCATCAGCACCCTGCGGCGGCGGCGACCTGCCTCGCATCGACGCCCAGCCTGGCGGCCGCGTCCAGGATCTCCTGCCAGGTGATGCTGTCGACCGGCAGGCCGTCGGCGCTGCGCCTGGCGCGCGAGAGGCGCTCGGCGTCGCCGGCCACCTGCACCGGGCCGTAGCCGTCTCGCGGCGGCGAGGCCTGCACCCAGTCCAGGAAGGCCAGCGCCTCGCGCTCGAAGGCCGTGCGCTCGCTCAGCACCGACGGGTCGACGAGCACGCTGAACATGCCGTTGAGCACGCGGCGCCGGCTGGCGTCGTCGTTGCGCTGCGTCATGCCGGCGGCCAGCGCGCCGCCGAGCAGTTCGCACATCAGCGCCATGCCGTAGCCCTTGTGGGTGCCGAAGGTCAGCAGCGCACCGAAGGGCGGCACCACCGCGTAACGCGGGTCGGTGGTCGGCTGGCCGTGGTCGTCGAGCATGCAGCCCGGCGGCACCGGCTCGCCCTTGTTGTGGGCCACACGCGTCTTGCCCTGCGCGATCATGCTGGTGGCGAAGTCCAGGATCACCGGCGGCCGGCCCGCCAACGGCACGCCGGCGCAGAACGGGTTGGTGCCGAAGCGCGCGTCGGCGCCGCCATAGGGCGCCACGATGCTGCGCGCCACGACGTTGACGAAGTGCAGCGACACCAGCCCGGCCGCGGCGGCCTGCTCGGCCCAGGCGCCGATGCGCCCGAGGTGGTGCGCGTTGCCCAGGGCGACGATGCAGCTGCCGTGGGTGCGCGCGCGTTCGATGCCCAGCGCCATCGCCTCGCGGCCGATGACCTGGCCGAAGCCGGCCTGGCCGTCCAGCCGCAGCAGCGCGCCGGCGTCGGTCACGGTCTGCACGTGTGCATTGGGCTGCAGGCCGCCTTCCAGGAAGGCGTCGGCATAGCGCGGCAGCATGCCGATGCCGTGCGAGTCGTGGCCGGTGAGGTTGGCTTCGATCAGGTTGCCGGCCACGGCCTGCACTTCGTCTTCGCTGCTGCCGAAGCCGCGCACGACGAGACACATCGCTTCTTGCAGGCGGGCCAGGGGGATGATGTGGGTGGCGCTCATGGTGTGTGGGCAAGCTGTGCGGTGGGGGCCCGATGCTAGCCCGCCTCCACCCTTGCTCGGCAGCGCCGCGGGCGGCGCCCGCGCGCTCTTACCAGTGGCGCACGCGGCCGGTGTCGATGTGCACGAAGCTGTCGCGCGGGTAGTAGCCCACGCCGCCGGCGCGCAGCGACAGCGCCGCGTCGCGCAGATCGGCCAGCGCCACGCCGGGCAGGCGCACGTCGATGGCACGGCCTTCCATGTGCAGGCTCCTGCTGGCCACACCGCCGCCGCGACTGGCGCGCAGATGGCTGTTGGTGGCGGCGCCGCGGTAGCCCGAGATGACCTCGTAGGCAGCCGTGCTGCCCAGCACCTGCCGCACGCGGTGCAGCAGGTCGAACACCTGCGGGTCGATGACGCCGACCTCGCCGGTGTAGTGGTCGCGCAGGAAGCGGTTCAGCAAGCCCAGGGATTCCGGCACGTAGCGCTCCTGCACGGCATAGACGAGGTCGATCTTCTCGCGTGTGTGCGTGTGCGCCATGGCCACGCCGCGGGCGCCGGGCATGGCGGCGCGTGCCGGTGTCGCCAGCCCGGACACCGCGCCGGCGGCGGCGAGGCTGACGCTGTGGCGCAGGAAATGGCGGCGTGTCGGTGTGGGTCGGTGACTCATGGTCGTGTGGCGGGTGATCGGCGCTCTGGGGTCCGGCGCTGCAGCGCGGCGTCGAGCAGACGATCGTGCCCGTAGATGTCGTCGTAGAAATATGTCCGACCGTCCTTGACGAGGACGGTTCCGTAGGCGATGAGCACGCGCACCGGCTGGGTCAGCCGCAGCGTCGAAGAAGCCCCCGCCGCCATCGTCTGGCGGACGCGCTCCTCGGTCCACTCGGGCATGCCCTGCAGCACGAAGCCGGCCAGCGCCAGCGGCTGCTCGACGCGGATGCAGCCGTGGCTGAAGTCGCGCCGGTCGCGTTCGAACAACTGCGTGGCCGGGGTGTGGTGCAGGTAGATGTTGTTGCGGTTGGGGAACACGAACTTGATGTCGCCCAGGGCGTTCTGCGGCCCCGGCCGCTGCCGGATGCGCTGCCGTCCGGCCAGCACGGCGTCCAGCGCCGCCGCCGACAAGGTGGTGTCGACACGCCCGCTGGCGGCCACGAACTCGAAGCCCTGGCGGGCGAAGTATCCCGGGTCGCGCCGCAAGCGCGGCACCAGTTCGCCGCGCGCGATCGATGGCGGCACGTTCCAGTAGGGGCTGAACTCGATGAAGCGCATGTCTTCGTCGAACAGCGGCGTGCGCGTGTCCATGGCCTTGCCGACGATGACCTTCATCGCGTGCTGCACGCCGATGCGGCCATCCTGCACCTCGTAGGCACGCAGCACGAACTCGGGGATGTTGATGACGATCATGCGCGGCCCTTGCAGCAGCGGCGTCCAGCGCAGCCGCTCCAGCGTCAGCTCGATCTGCCGCACGCGCTCGGCCGGCGCCACCTGCAGTTGCTTCAGCGTCGCCGCGCCGATGATGCCGTCGGCGGTCAACCCGTGGCGTTGCTGGAAGCCCTTCACGGCGTCGACCAGCGCGGCTTCATAGACCGGCGCTGCGGGCGCGGCAGGCGTGCGCTGCGCCGCGCTGGCCGAGGACGCCGGCGGCGTCCATGACGCCGGTGGCGCCACGGGCGCAGCATCCCCCAGGTCGCCCAGCGCCACCAGCCGCTCGGCCAGCAGCGCCAGACCGTCGTAGGGCTGGCCCGGCTCCAGCTTGCCGACCCGGCTGCGCGGTGGGCGCGGCAATGGCGGCAAGGGCCGCCGCCAGGCGGCATGGTCGACCAGCACACGGTACCGCGCCAGGGCGCCGCGCAGCCGTTCGTACATCGGCAGGCGCGGTGCGGCCGCCTGTTCGGCGTCGTCCAGGCGGCGCGCTACCAAG
The DNA here is from genome assembly GCA_014859905.1 of Rubrivivax sp. Taxonomy (GTDB): domain Bacteria; phylum Pseudomonadota; class Gammaproteobacteria; order Burkholderiales; family Burkholderiaceae_C; genus Rubrivivax. The sequence continues at coordinate 283 of JACZKT010000307.1, read as the reverse complement.
GCCGCCAGCAGCACGGCCACGGGGTCGAAGACGTCCTGTCGCGGCAGTGCGAAGTTGTGGTGCACCTGGCGCGGATCGACGCGTCCGCTGTGCAGGTGCGTCAGGTAGCGCTGCATCGCCGCCGTCAGGGCCTGCTCCAGTTGCTCGGCAGCCGCCGCTTCGGGCACCGGCCCCTGCAGCGCCTGCATGACGGCCAGGCGCAGACTGTCGGCTTCGTAATCGAGCGGATCCAGCCCGTGGCTGCCGGCGGCAGCCAGCCGCTCGACGGCCTGCAGCGCCAGCG
>JACZKT010000306.1 GCA_014859905.1 Rubrivivax sp. | reverse complement strand
CCCTGCAGCGAAATCATCCGCTCGCTCGGCGTCAGCAGACCATGCGTGCCGCCGGGTATCACCACCATCTCCGCGGCCTTGTACTGGCGTCTGAGCAGGGCATGGATGTCCCAGTTGTTCAGCACCCAGGGGCCGTAGGTCTCGATGCGCAGCGCCGCCTTCACGCAGTCGGTGTGCAGCGCTGGGTCGTTGTGCACCCAGCGCGCCAGCGATTCGCCGAATGGCGGCCCTTCGTTCGTGCGTTCCTTGCGGGCTAGGATGCCGTCGCTGGCCCCGTAGGTCACCGCCATCGAGAAGACGGTGTTGGCATCTCCATCCAGTATGCTGGCCGCGCGGATGGGAGCGTTCGAGAAGGTGACCTGGTTCAGCACCCGCTCACCCGTGGCGCTCCAGCCCATGATGCCGATGCGCTCGCTGTCCACCAGCCCCTCGCTCACCAGCGCCTCGATGGCGCCGCTCACGCCGTCCATGGAGGCGGTGATCGCCGCCGCGTCGCTGCCTGGCCAGCCGCTGGAAGCCCGCACCGGCATCGCCAGCACCAGGATGTTCTCGCGCAGGAAGGCGCGCCCCGCGAAGCCGCTGGTGAAACCATCGTGAGCGTTGGCGCCGTCGAGGTAGAAGCGCGCGGGAGAGAAGCCATAGGTCTGGATCACCAGCGCGTGACGGCTGCCGGGCTCGAAGCCGGCCGGCACCATCAGGCCGCCATCCCAGGGCCGGCCCTGCGCGTCTTTCCAGCTGTACGGGCGCATCGTCCCCCAGGCTGCGGAGAACTGCGGGTTCAGCTTGGTCAGCCTCACGCTTCGGCCGGCGGGGCCGTCGGCCACCAGGTCGGGTGGCAGGTTCAGGCGCTCGGCAATGCGCAGCGTCCAGCCGCCGCCCTGCGTTGTGCCAACCAGCGGTGCACCTGTTGCCGCATCGACCCCGGCAATCTCGTGCCAGCCACCGTCGGCACGCCGCTGGAAGTGCCGCCGCTGGCCGGCGTCGATTGCCACAAAACCGTCCCTCGCTGCGGGCACAGGGTGCACCGCATCCAGGCGGCCGTTCAGCGATGCGATCACCGCCCAGCGTCCCGTGTCCGGCCAGTACTCGATGATGTGCGACGCACCGGCCCGGTCGGCCGCAACACCGTCGTTGCCCTCAGCCGGAAGAGGCAGATGCGTGCCCGCCAGCACCACCGAGCGACCCCCGCCTTGCCAGATGCGGTCGGAGCGCGCTTGCCCGGCCGCCGGCAGGCTGTCGTCGGGTGCGTACACCACGGTCTGTTCACGGCCATCCGAGAGCCGGTAGGCCACCAGGCGCCGCACCACATAGGCCCCCGGCCGCGAAAAGTAGCCCAGCGGGTCCGTCGTCAGCGCCGGCCCGAACCGGGCGGTGGACTCGGCCACCAGCGGATACTGCCGGCCCCATACCAGCTGGCGCCCGGGCTCGTAACGTGGCACCAGGGCCCAGCGCCCGTCGGGCGAGATGCTGACGCCAGGCACGAAGGCGCTGGCTTCGGCAAAGGGCTGGCCCAGCGCCCGCCCCGGTCGACGTGAACCACTCTCGGCCACGAAGTACTGGTAGCGCCGCTGCTGGGCGCGCAGGTCGTGCTGGCCGAATTTGACGCTCCAGAACGACTGGTTGCCGACGACCAAGCTGCGGGCATCCGGGGCCAGCGCCGGGTTCGGGTGTGGCGCGGTGTAGACCACGCGGCGCAAGTCGCCGGACACCGAAAACGAGACGACGCCCATCGGCGCGAAGGTCAGCTGCACGAGCTGCCGAGTTCCGGTGTCCACCTTGTAGACCTGGAAGTTCGCGCCCCGCAGCCGACCCCGGAACACGATCGTTCGCGGGTCGGCCCAGCGGACATCCTGCAGCGCAGGGTAGGCCGAGTCGTTGTCATGCTGGGGATCGAATCTGGCCAACACCCGCGGTGCGGCGCCCTGCCCCATGGCCAACTGCTGTGCCCTGACGTCCAGCAGCAGGATCTGGTAGCGGTTCCTGTCGGCGCGGGTGTTGGCTTTGCGCGTGACGATGAAGACCCGCGTGCCGTCGGGCGACACCTGCGCCTGGAGCTGGTCCTTGTCGGCATTGCGCGGCTGGACGATGCGCGTGAACTCGACCACCTCCGTGACGGTGGGGCCCGTCGGCGGCTGAGCGGCGGCAGGGCCGCAGAGGGATGCGGCCAGTGCCAGCAGCAGGCAGATGCACATCGACAGGCGTGAGATTGGCCTGGGGCCCGCGCAAGCGCGGTGCCCCGTCATTAGAGACAGCATGGAAGTGGTCCTGATTTCTCCAGCCTACGAGCCGGAGGCTGCCGCAGCGGCAGCGTGGTGCAGATTCCGCCGCGGCAGCGCGGGCGGGGCAAGGCGGTGGCTGGTTGCGCGGGGCTACCAGTCCACCGAGAAGCGGACGCTGACGAAACGCCCGCGCCAGTCGGCCTGCGAGATGTCGAAGTAGGGCGACGCCTCCGCAAACTGCGGCTGCCGGTCCGTGAGGTTGACGATGCTCAGCGCCAGCGTGGCGACCTTGGCGTGGCCCAGGTCCAGGCCCAGTCGACGCAGATTCAGGCGGCCGGTGAGGTCATGCACCCAGGTGTCGCCGAGCTCGCGCTGGCTGGCGCCGCCATCCCGGTAGGCACCCAGGTAGCGGCTGGTGATACCCAGGCTCCCCCGGCCCTCGTCGAGGCTGGCCGACAGCCGGCCCTTCCACTTCGGCGCCCAGTACTCCGAGAAGCGTTTGCCCAGGCGTTGCTCGACGGCTGCGCCTGGCGCGATGGCCACGTCGTACTGGGTGGCCCGCGTGGCGCTGGCACCCAGCGTCCACCGGCCTGCCGCGCCCTGCCACGAGTGCCCGGCCTCGAAGTCGAGACCGGCGGTCTGCACGCTGCCGAAATTGACCTCGGCCCAGGTCAGGCGCCTGACCACTCCAGGGATGCCGTCCACCGAGGGCTCGCGGGTCACGAAGCCGAACAGGCTCTCGTTGTCCAGCAGCAGCTGCGGCGCCAGCAGGGCAATCAGCCCGTCGATCTTCACGCGCCATGCTGTCAGGCCCAGCCGTGTGCCCGTGGCGGCACCGGGCTCCCACAGCACGCCCACCGCAAACGCCCTGCCCTTCTCCGGCTGCAGGCCGGGGTTGGTGGCCCGCACCAGTTCCCCTGTCGCGACGGGTTCGTTGCCGCGGGCCGGGTCGAAGAGGCCGATCAAGCCCAGCGGCAGGCTCAGGTCGTCCACGCTGGTCTGCAGCAGCGTGGGCGGCTTGAACGAAGTGGCCAGCGATGCACGCAGCAGCGCGCTGCGCGCCGGCCGCAGCTCCAGACCTGCCTGGTAGGTGCTGGCGGCGCCGAATTCGCTGGTGCTGTCACGCCGGCCGGCCAAGGTCAGGGCGGCCAGGTTCCAGCCTCGCGCGCCAGCCACGTCTGCGCGCAGCAGCGGCACCCGCAGCTCGCCATAGACGGCGTCGGACCTGCGACTGTTCAGCACCACCGTGCCGGGCACCACCGCCTCGTAGCGGTCACGCGCCCATTCGACACCCGCGATGGCATCCAGCGGTCCGGCGGGCAGGTTGATCACCGGCCAGCTGCAAGCGGCGCGGCTTTTGCCCGTCGTGCGGCGCCCGGCGCATGGCGCAGACGGCGGCGCACCTGGTGGACCACGTCATCCCCCACGTGCCGGTGCGCCAGTGGGTGCTGTCGTTGCCCATCCCGCTGCGCTTGCTGCTGGCCGCGCAACCCAAGCTGCTGACGCCCGTGCTGCAGGTGGTGCACCGCGTGATCACCCGGTTCCTGCTTGGTCAAGCGGGTCTCAAGGCAGCCGATGCCAACAGCGGCGCGGTCACACTCATCCAACGCTTTGGCTCGGCCGCCAACCTCAACGTCCACGTTCACTGCCTGGTGCTGGACGGCGTGTACCGGCGCGGCACTGACGGGGCGCCAGCATTCGTCGAGGTGAGCGAGCCGACCGATGAAGCGCTGCAGGCGGTGTTGCACAAGATCATCACCCGCACGATGAAGATGCTCACCCGTCGGGGGGTGTTGGTCGAAGAGGAGGGTTCGACCTACATGGCCGACAACGACGGCGATTCGGACGAGGCCCGCGTGCTCAGGCCGCTGCAGGCCGCGGCGTGTACTTACCGCATCGCCTTCGGCCCGCGCGCCGGCCAGAAGGTGCTGACGCTGCAAGGTGCAATGCCCAGGGAGACGGACTTCAAGCAGACACTGTGCGCCGACATCGACGGGTTCAGCCTGCACGCTGCCGTGCGCTGCGCGGCCGACGACCGCCAGGCGCTGGAACAACTGTGCCGCTACATCACCCGGCCGGCACTGTCGGACGAGCGAGTGCAGCTAAACGGTAAGCAATGGGATGGACGCCCCCATCCGACTGCGGCATCGATGTGCCAGAGTGGAGGTGTC
>JACZKT010000036.1 GCA_014859905.1 Rubrivivax sp. | reverse complement strand
CCCCTGCGCCGCCCAGCGCGAGCGCCGCGCACAGCAGCCACTTCGATATCGAACGCAGGCCAGTCATGGCGGCATTCTGGCGCACGGGCCGGCAGCAGCGCCGGCGCGGCACCGGGCCGCTATTGCTCGTCCTCCAGTCTCAGCGCCAGCTGCAGTGCCGCGCCCTCGACGCGCGCATGGCGCGGGCCCAGCAACGCGAGCACACCCTCGCGGCGCAGGCGGCTGATCAGGCGGCTGGCGGTCTCGAAGGTGAGGTTGAGCATGGCACCGATCTCGTCGCGCTGCGGCAGCCAGATCAGCTCGTCGGGACCGGCGTGTTCGGCCAGCTTGTGCAGCAACCGCAGCATGCGGCGGCGCGCCGGGCCGGTGGCCAGGTCGCTGAGCCAGCCCTCGCTTTCCTCGAGCGCGCGCTGCCAGCGACGCATCAGCTCGTGCACCAAGGCGGGGTTGCCGGCGCAAAGCTCGTCCACCACCTGGACCGGGATGCTGCACAGCTGCGCAGGGGTGCAGGCGACGGCGTCGTCGGCGTAGGCGCGTCGCAGCAGCCCCTCCTGGCCGATGAGGTCGCCGCGGCCGGCCAGCCGGACGATGCGGCGGTCACCACGCTCGGTGACGCGCTCGAAGCGCACGATGCCCGAGCGCACCGTGTACAGCCCACGACCGCGCGCCCCGGCCTCGAACAGCGTCTTGCCGGCCTGCAGTTCGACCTTGGCGATGTGCGCTCGGATGCGGTTCAGGCCGGCCTCGTCGAGCGCGCCGAACAGCGACAGGCCGCGCACGCTGCAGGCCGCGCAGGCCTGCGCCTGCTCGTGTTGGGTGTCGAACCGGAACAGCGGAACGATCGTCACGCGGCCACGCTCCTGCCGAGCGGCTCAGGGCAACTCACTTCAGTCCGCTCACGTAGCTGGCCACGGCTTTGAGCTCGAGTTCGGTGAGCCGCGATGCCACCGCATGCATCACGGCGTTGTCGTTGGTGCGCTCGCGCTTGTCGAACAGCTTGAGCTGGCGCTCGGTGTAACGCGCGTGCTGGCCGGCCAGGCGCGGCAAGGTCGCGCTGCCCTGGCCGGCCTCGCCATGACACGACGCACACGCCGGCACGCCGGAGTCGGGGTTGCCGCGCTGGTAGATGTAGCGCCCCACCTGGGCCAGCTCGGGGTCGGCAACCGCATGCGCGAAGGTCGGCTGTTTCTCGAAATAGGCGCCCAGCGCCGGGAAGTCGGCCGGCGCCAGGCCTTCGACCATCGGCTGCATGGCGTCGCTCTTGCGCCGGCCGCTCTTGTAGTCGGCCAGTTGGCGGGCCACGTAGGCGGCGTGCTGGCCGGCCAGGCGCGGGAACACCGGACTCGAGCTTTCGCCCTGCTCGCCGTGACAGACGAAACACTGGCCCTTGACGATCTCCTCGGCGCGCGCCAGGTCGGCCGCCAGCGCCGGGATGTGGGCCGCAGCGCAGGCCGCGGCAAGCAGGGTGAGCAGGGGTCTCATGGGCGGGGTTTTCGGGTCGGACAGCGGTGACGCAGCTTCACACCGAGGCGTTCGATGGGGGACTCAGGACCCATGCCGATGGCTCCGCAGGCAGCTGAGGCCGGATCGGCCCCAGGCACACATTATTCGTACATGCGCATATTGTGCTTTATGGGGTGCCTTTCGGCCAGCGTCGGCACCGGCCGGGCCCGATTCAGGGCTTGATGTAGGCGCTGCCTGCGACCTGCAGCTTGGCGATGCGCACGACGCCGGAAGGCGTGAACGCGGCCTCCTGGATGAACTGCTCCTTCTTGAGGTTGCGGTTCTTCAGCGTGATCTCGCAGATCTCGAACTTGACGCCGCGCGCCGCCAGCGCCGATACCGGGCCGCTGAAGGCGCCGCCATTGGGGTCCTTGGCACCTTCCATCAGGAAGTCCACGCCGTTGGCGTGCGTGACGACGGTGATCTTGGCCGTGGGGTCGACGTCGAGATGGTTGCGGATGTTGCGCAGCCCCTTCACGGCCTGCGCTTCGGCGTTGTCGATGTGATAGACGACGAGGTCTTGCGCAGACGCCGCGAAGGCGGCGCTGGCGATCAGGACGGCGGCAAGGAAGGGACGCAGTTGCATGGGAGTCTCCTGGGTGGTCTGGACGCTGCGGTGCTTGGCGCCGCGTGAGAATGCACCGATGCCTGACAGGGCCAGCATCAGCTGATGGTGGCTTCGTCGGTGCGCTTGTCGCCCTTGTTGTCGACCCAGCCGATGGTGATCTTGTCGCCGGCCTTCGCACCCTTGACGTTGAACTGCATGAACGGGTTCTTGGCCACCGACGGGCCCCACTCGGCCGTCATCACCGTCTTGCCGTTGTGCGCGGCCGTCACCTCCTGGATGAACCAGGCCGGAATCGGCTTGCCCGCCGAGTCTTTGCGCTGGCCGGTCTCCATCTCGTGGCTCATCAGCACGCGCACGGTGGCCTTGTCACCGGCGGCCTGGGCGCGGATGCGCATCGGATCTGCCATGTCTTTGCTCCTTCGGATTTGGGTTGGGTCGGGTGCGATCAGCCGC
>JACZKT010000305.1 GCA_014859905.1 Rubrivivax sp. | reverse complement strand
CTGCAGCTGAATGCCGCACGCCGCCTCGTCGCCGCGCACCCCGATACGACCTACATGGGCAAGCCGCCGGAGCCGCTGCTGGGCATCCCGGTGCTCGAGGTCGAACTCAACGCCGACGGCAGCGTGCGCCGCATCCTGGTGAGGCGCGAACCGCGCGAGGCCAAGGAGACGATCCAGATGGCGATCGACGCCGTGCGCCGCGCCGCGCCCTATGGCGACGTGTCGCGCCTGCCGCGGCCGTGGCGCTTCGTCGAGGTCTTCCTGTTCGACGACGAGCATCGCTTCAAGCCGGCCACGCTCGACCGCTGAGAACGCGCCGCGCCTTGGGCACAATCGACGCATGTTCCTCACCATTCCCACGCTGCTGACCTGGGCCCGCATCGCGTCGATCCCGTTCATCATCGGCGTCTACTACCTGGGCTGGGACATGGCCACCAAGAACCTCGTGGCGACCGCGCTGTTCGTGCTCTTTGCCATGACAGACTGGCTCGACGGCTGGCTCGCGCGCCGGCTCAACCAGACCTCGGCCTTCGGGGCCTTCCTCGACCCGGTGGCCGACAAGATCCTGATCTGCGCGTCGCTGCTGGTGCTGCTGGAGCATGGGCGCGTCGAGGCGCTGGTGGCGCTGATCATCATCGGCCGCGAGATCGCCATTTCGGCGCTGCGCGAATGGATGGCGCACATCGGCGCCTCGCGCAGCGTGGCGGTGCACATGCTGGGCAAGCTCAAGACGGTGGCGCAGATGGTGGCCATTCCGTTCCTGCTCTACGACGGTCGGCTGTTCGGCCTGCTGCACACCCGCGTCTGGGGCACTTGGCTGATGTACGTGGCAGCCCTGCTCACCGTCTGGTCGATGGTGTACTACCTGCGCAAGGCCATCCCCGAGATCCGGGCCAAGGCGCGATGAACGGTGCGGCCAGTGCCGACGCGGCCAGCGCGGCCCGGCAGGCGGCGCTGCTGAGCGCGATGCCGGTGGTCTTCGTGCTCATCTGGAGCACCGGTTTCGTGGTCGCGCGCTTCGGTATGCCGCACGCGCCGCCGCTGGGTTTCCTGGCGCTGCGCTATGCCTTTTCGGTGGCGGCCTTCCTGGTCTGGATCCTGTGGGCGCGTGCCGCCTGGCCGCAGGGCCGCACGCAGTGGCTGCACCTGGGCGTGACGGGCGTGCTGATGCATGCGGGCTACCTGGGCGGCGTCTGGGCGGCGGTGAAGGACGGCCTGGGTGCCGGCCTGGCGGCGCTCATCGTCGGCCTGCAGCCGATGATCACTGCGCTGTGGATCAGCGCCCGCGGCCACCGTCACCATGTCAGCGCCCGGCAATGGCTGGGCCTGGTGCTCGGCCTGGCCGGCCTCTTGCTGGTGGTCTGGCACAAGCTGCACCTGGGCGAGGCGCGGGGCTACAACGTGGCGCTGGCCGTGCTCGCACTGGCCAGCATCACCGCCGGCACGCTGTACCAGAAGCGCTGGGTCCAACCCTGCGACGTGCGCACCGCCAACACCGTGCAATTGCTCGCCGCCTTCGCGGTGACCGCGCCGCTGGCGCTGCTGGAGGCCGAGCCGTTCGAGATGCACCCCGAACTGATCGGTGCCATGGCCTGGTCGGTGCTCGTGCTCACGCTGGGCGGCAGCTCGCTGCTGTACCTGCTGATCCAGCGCGGCGCGGCCACCGCGGTGACGAGCCTGATGTACCTGGTGCCGCCGTGCACGGCGGTGCTGGCCTGGCTGCTGTTCGGCGAGACCCTGAGCGTGCTCGTGCTCGCCGGGCTGGCGCTCACCGCCGCCGGGGTGGCGCTCGTCGTGCGCGAGCCGCGCCCTGTCGTCCCAAGCTGAAGGAGATCCGATGAACCCCCACCGCATTGCAGTCATCGCCGGCGACGGCATCGGCCCCGAGGTCATGCCCGAGGGCCTGCGCGTGCTCGACGCCGCGGCGCGCCGCTTCGGCATCGCATTGCAGGTCGACGAGTTCGACTTCGCCAACTGCGCCTACTTCGCCCGCCACGGCACCATGATGCCGGACGACTGGAAGGACCGCATCGGCGGCCATGAGGCGATCTTCTTCGGCGCCGTCGGCTGGCCGGCCACGGTGCCCGACCATGTGTCGCTGTGGGGTTCACTGCTCAAGTTCAGGCGCGAGTTCGACCAGTACGTCAACCTGCGCCCGGCGCGGCTGATGCCGGGCATACGCTCGCCGCTGGTCAACCGGCAGGGCGAGCCGCTCAAGCCGGGCGAGATCGACATGTGGATCGTGCGCGAGAACACCGAAGGCGAGTACTCGAGCATCGGCGGGCGCATGTACGAAGGCACTGAACGCGAGATCGTCGTGCAGGAGACGGTGATGTCGCGCACCGGCGTCGACCGCGTGCTGAAGTTCGCCTTCGAGCTGGCCGCGCAGCGGCCCCGGCGCAAGCTCACCTCGGCCACCAAGAGCAACGGCATCTCGATCACCATGCCCTACTGGGACGAGCGCGTGGCGGCCATGGCCGCCGGCTACCCGGAGGTGGCGGTGGACCGCTTTCACATCGACATCCTCACCGCCTTCTTCGTGCAGCGGCCGCAGCACTTCGACGTCGTGGTGGCCAGCAACCTGTTCGGCGACATCCTGTCCGACCTCGGCCCGGCCTGCACCGGCACCATCGGCATCGCGCCGTCGGCCAACCTCAACCCGACGCGGCAGTGGCCGAGCCTGTTCGAGCCCGTGCACGGCTCCGCGCCCGACATCGCCGGCCGCGGCATCGCCAACCCCATCGGCCAGGCCTGGTCGGCGGCGATGATGCTCGACTTTCTCGGCCACCGCGACGCGCACGACGCGGTGCTGGCGGCCATCGAAGCAGTGCTCGCCGACAGCCACGCGCCGCGCACGCCCGACCTCGGCGGCAGCGCCGGCACGCGCGACCTGGGCCAGGCGCTGGCCGCTGAAGTGTCCCGTGGGTAGGCTGCGCAGCCGCGCTTGTCAAGCGTGGAATCACGCTGGCCGCGAGGGCCCCGGACGCCCTCGCACGCGGGGGACTTGCGCCTAGAATCTTCGTCTGCGCTTGACACTGTCGAAGCAAGGGCACCTAATGGTTTAGGCCCCGCCCGCAGCGCCATTCGCGGGTGGCGGCTATGCAGCCCGGCATCCATTCCGAACCACCTAAAGAGGGGATCGCGACGTGAACAAGAGTGAACTGATCGAGCACATCGCCAAACAGGCCGACATCTCCAAGGCCGCGGCGGGGCGCTCGCTGGAGGCCTTGATCGGCGCAGTCAAGGTCACGCTCAAGAAGGGCGGCAGCGTCACGATCACCGGCTTTGGCACCTTCACCGCGCCCAAGCGTGCCGCGCGCACGGGCCGCAACCCGCGCACCGGCGCCGCGATCAAGATCAAGGCAGCCAAGGTGCCCAAGTTCCGCCCGGGCAAGGGCTTGCGCGACGCCGTCTGAGGCCCGCGCCACCGGGTGCTTAGCTCAGCCGGTAGAGCGGCGCCCTTACAAGGCGTAGGTCGGCGGTTCGAACCCGTCAGCACCCACCACCTCGGCTAGAATCCACGGCTCGCCCTTGCGGGTGCTGCCGCGTGCTTGTGCGGCCCGTGCGCCGGTCGCAGCGCATCCAGGCGAACCACGGTTCGCTTTTTTGTTGGGCTCCGCGGCGCTGTGTGCCGGCTCGAGCCCGTTCCCCGAGGTCCCGTTCCATGTTCGACTTTGTCCGCAATCACACCCGGCTGGTGCTCGGCTTCCTGCTGTTGCTGATCGTGCCGTCGTTCGTGTTCTTCGGCGTGCAGGGCTATTCGAGGTTCACCGAAGCCGGCAACGAGACGGTGGCCAAGGTCGATGGCGTGGCGATCACGCGCGCCGAGTGGGACGCCGCGCACGCGCGCAACGTCGAGCGCGTGCGCCGGCAGTCGCCCGACATCGACGTGCAATTGCTCGACTCGCCGCAGGTCAGGCGTGAAACGCTCGACGGCATGGTGCGTGAACGCGTGCTGCTCGCGGCGGCCAGGCAGATGCAGCTCTTCCCCAGCGTCGCGCGCATGGCGATGCTGTTCGACAGCGATCCGCAGTTTGCCGGCCTGCGCGGCCCCGACGGCCGCATCAATCGCGACCTGCTCGCCGCCCAGGGCCTGACGCCGGAGATGTTCGACCAGCGGCTGCGCCAGGACTTTGCCATGCAGCAGGTGCTGGCCGGCATCACACAGACGCCGCTCGCGCCGGCGACCATCGCGGCCGCGGCCATCGACCCGCTGTTCCAGCGCCGCGAGGTGCAACTGCAGCGCTACGACCCGGCCGCCTACCGCGCCCGTGTCGCCTTGACCGATGCCGAGATCGAGGCCTACTACAAGGCCAACGAGGCGCGCTTCCAGGCGCCGGAGCAGGCCGTGATCGAGTACGTGGTGCTGGACATCGAGCCGCTGGCCAGGAGCGTGACCGTGCCGGAGGAAGACCTGCGCACCTACTACGCCGAAAACGCCAGCCGCTACACCGTGGCCGAGGAGCGGCGTGCCAGTCACATCCTCATCACTGCCGGGTCGGACATGGCCTCTGCCGAGCGCCAGAAGGCGCGCGAGCGTGCCGAAGCGCTGCTGGCCGAAGTGCGCAAGAGCCCGGCCTCGTTTGCCGAGGTGGCGCGCAAGAACTCGCAGGACCCGGGATCGGCCGAGCTTGGCGGCGACCTCGGCTTCTTCAGCCGCGGCGCCATGGTCAAGGCCTTCGAAGACGCCGTCTACGCGATGAAGAGCGGCGAGATCAGCAACCTCGTCGAGAGCGACTTCGGCTATCACATCATCACGCTCACCGGCCAGCGCGGCGGCCAGAAGAAGGCCTTCGAAGAAGTTCGCGCCGAGATCGAGGCCGAGGTGCGCAAGTCGCTCGCGCAACGCCGCTGGGCCGAGGTCGCCGAGCAGTTCACGAACACCGTGTACGAGCAGTCCGACAGCCTGCAGGCGGTGGTCGACAGACTCAAGCTCGAGAAGAAGACCGCCACCGTGCAACGCACGTCGGCCCCGGGTGCAACGGGCGCGCTGGCCTCCACCAAGCTGCTGCAGGCGGTGTTCGCGGCCGACTCGCTGCGCAACAAGCGCAACACCGACGCCATCGACGTGGGCGCAAACCAGCTCGCGTCGGCGCGCATCGTCGAGTACACGCCGGCGCGCACGCGGCCGTTGGCCGAAGTGCAGGAGGCCGTGCGCGCGCGCCTGCTCGACGAGCAGAGCGCGGCGCTGGCGCGCAAGGAAGGGCAGGCCCGGCTCGACGCGCTGCGCCAGGCGCCTGCCGAGGCGCTGCCGAATGCGCTGACGATCTCGCGTTCGCAGACGCAGGGCCTGCCCGCGCCGGTGGTCGACGCCGTGCTGCGCGCCGACGCAAGCAAGCTGCCGGCTGTGGCGGGCGTCGATCTGGGGGCGCAGGGTTACGTGGTGCTGCGTGTCACGC
>JACZKT010000035.1 GCA_014859905.1 Rubrivivax sp. | reverse complement strand
GGGCGGCACTGCGCAGAAGGTCATCGGCCTGGCCGCATGCCCGGTGCTGGTCCACGTGAACCATTCCCCCCCGAAAGCACAAGAGACACAAAAGACATGAGTGACGCCCTCAACTACCTGCTCAAGGCCCGCCCCGATGCGGTGGGTCACTACTTCGCCTTCCTCAAGGCCTGCGGCACCCAGCTCGACCCGAAGACGCGCAACCTGATCTCGGTCATCAGCAAGGTGCACTCGCAGACCGAACGCGGCCTGCGCCAGTACCTGGGCCGCGCGCTGCGCGAAGGCTGCACGCCGGCCGAGGTGCTGGACGCGCTGCTGATGGCCTTCCCGATGCTGGGGCTGGCCAGGATCGTCTGGGCGGTGGACATCATCCTGACGCTGGACCTGCCCGAGTTTCAGCCCGGCGCGCTGGGTGCCCCCGGCGAGTGGCACGACGTGATGGCCACCAAGGGCTTCAAGGTCGGCGACACGCAGCGCGTCGAATGCGACGGCCGCGGCCTCTTCGTCCACCGCGCCGACAAGGAGTGGCGCGTCTACGACAGCCGCTGCCCGCACCAGACCACGAACATCCCGAATCTCGCACTCGATGGCTGCACCCTCACCTGCCCGAAACACCAGTGGCAGTTCGACGTGCGCAGCGGCGACTGCATCAAGAAGGGCAACAGCCCGCTGAAGCGTTGGCCCAGCAAGGTCGTCAAGGGCCGCTTGCTGGCGAACTGGTGATCCCCGCTTTCCCCTTTCACACAACGGCATCCAAGGAGACATGAAATGAACGTTTTGCACCGCCTTCTCAAACTCACCCCGATCGCCGCGGCCTGCGCCGCGCCGCTGGCAGCCTGGGCCACCAACGGCATGAACATGGAAGGCTACGGCCCGGTGTCCACCGGCATGGGCGGTGCCTCGCAGGCCATCGACCACGGCACCGCCGCGATGGCGCAAAACCCGGCCACGCTGTCGCTGATGGCGCCGGGCTCGCGCTTCGACGCCGCCTTCGGCGTGCTCGGTCCCAAGGTGGCCAGCTCGATGACCGGCATGCCCACCGCCGACTCGGGCGGCACCTCGTACCTGATGCCGGCCTTCGGCTTCGCCCGCCGCAGCGGCAACCTCACCTACGGACTGGGCATGTTCGCGCAAGGCGGCATGGGCACCGAGTACGACGCCAACACCTTCCTGGCCGCCGGTTCGGGCCAGCCGGTGCGCTCGGAACTCGGCGTCGGCCGCGTGCTGCTGCCACTGGCCTGGCAGGTGACGCCGGCCTTGGCCATCGGCGGCACGCTCGACTTCATGTGGGCCGGGCTGGACATGCGCATGGCGGCCAGCGGCGCCCAGTTGGGTGCGATGGTGACGGGCGTCTCGGGCAATCTCGGCGCCGCCATGCCGGCGCTGGCCGGAGCCCCCTGGGCGCGCATCGACTTCTCCAACGACAACGACTTCACCGGGAAAGCGTCGTCCACCGGCTGGGCCGCCAAGGTCGGTGCCGTGTTCGTGGCCAGCCCCGTCGTGACGCTGGGCGCGTCGTACCAGTTCAAGTCATCGCTGAAGGACATGAAAACCTCGGACACCGGCGCCAGCATGAGCGCCTTCGGCGGCTTTGCCGACAGCGGCCGCCTCACCGTGGTCGACTTCCAGTGGCCGTCCACCGCCGCGCTCGGCATGAGCTGGCAGGCGACACCGGCGCTGCTGGTGGCGGCCGATCTCAAGCGCATCGGCTGGTCCAGCGTGATGAAGGACTTCAGGATGCGCTACGACAGCGCCGGCATGGGCGGCTCGGTGAGCTTCACGCTGCCGCAGAACTGGAAAGACCAGACCGTCACCAGCCTGGGCCTGGCCTACGCCGTCAACAACGCACTCACGCTGCGCGGCGGCGTCAACCTGGCCGACAACCCGATCCCCGACGCCTACGTCAACCCGCTGTTCCCGGCCACGGTGAAGAACCACTACACGGCCGGCATCGGCTACCGCTTCTCGACGGCGAGCGAATTCAACGCTTCGTTGACCTTGGCGCCCGAGAGCAAGGTCACCAGCGGGCAGGGCGTGGTGATCACGCACAAGCAGACCAACGTGCAGCTGATGTACACGTACCGGTTCTGAGCGGTGAAAGGCGCGGCGTGCGCTGTGCGCGCCCCGCGCTGCCGCCGCGCCGGATCAGGCGATGCCCGGGTTGCCCTGCACGCCCAGCAGCTTGGGTGTGTTGATGCGGCGCGGCGTGACGCGGCCGCCCGGCTGCGACTTGAGCCACGTCTCTATGACTTCCCACACCGGCTTGTTGCCGGCGTTCTTCGCCTCTTCCGACACCGGCGCCCAGCCGGCCACCTTGTAGGTCTTGGCGGCCTCGATGGGCTGCCCGCCCAGCCGCATCTCGGTGATGCGCGAGCCCATCTTCGCGGCCGGCGCCAGCGTGTACTGCAGGCCGCCGACGCGCACCATGTCACCCCCCTGCTGGTAGTAGGGGTCGGAGTTGAAGAGGTTGTCGGCGACGTCCTCGAGCACGGTCTTGATCATCTCGCCCGACATGTCGGTCAGCGTGGCGTACGGGTAGGTCACCGCCACCTGATCCATCATCAGCTCGCGCGTGATGGCGTCGCCCGGCAGCAGGCTGGTGCCCCAGCGGAAGCCGGGGCTGAAGGCGATCTGCGCGCCCTGCACGTCGATCAGCGCGTCGCACAGCAACTGGTCCCAGCTGCCGTTGAAGTTGCCGCGGCGGTACAGCAGGCCGTCGGTGACGGCCAGTTTCTCGGCCAGCTTGGACTCAAAAGGTGCGCGCACCTTGGTGATCAGCGCGTCCATCTCGGGGTCGGCTTTCAGCATGTTGCTGAAGATCGGCAGCAGCCGGTAGCGCCAGTTCTTGACCTTGCCGCTCTTTGATCCGAGATCAAGCTCGAAGTCCATCACGCCGAGGAACTTGCCGTTGCTGCCGGCGTTGGTGACCAGCGTGGTGCCGCCGGCGTTGGCCACCGGCACCGCCACCGGCACGCCGTCGTGCGTGTGGCCGCCGAAGATGGCGTCGACGCCGCGCACGCGGCTGGCCATCTTCAGGTCGACGTCCATGCCGTTGTGGCTGAGCACGACGACCAGCTGCGCGCCCTTGCCGCGCGCTTCGTCGACCACCTTCTGCATGTTGGCGTCCTGGATGCCGAACTCCCAGTCGGCGACCATGTAGCGCGGGTTGGCGATCGGCGTGTACGGGAAGGCCTGGCCGACGATGGCCACCTTGACGCCGTTCATCTCGCGCATGACGTAGGGCGCGAACACCGGGTCGCCGAAGTCGTTGGTCTTGATGTTCTGCGCGATGAAGTCGATGCGGCCCTTGAAGTCCTTGTCGACGATCTCCTT
This sequence comes from Rubrivivax sp., assembly GCA_014859905.1. Lineage (GTDB taxonomy): Bacteria > Pseudomonadota > Gammaproteobacteria > Burkholderiales > Burkholderiaceae_C > Rubrivivax. The sequence goes on along the minus strand of JACZKT010000035.1, from coordinate 2,500 downwards.
GACGCGTTCCATGCCGTAGGTGAATTCCCAGTGGCCCGTCATCACGTCGACGCCGAGCGCCTTGCAGGCGTCGACCATGTCCTGGCCGTTGGTCCACAGCGCGGTGGCGCTGCCCTGCCAGGTGTCGCCGCCGTCGAGCAGCAGCGCGCCCGGCCGGCTCGCCTTCAGCCGTTTGACCAGCGTGGCCAGGTGCGCGAAGCCGCCGACACGGCCATAGCGGCGCGCGGCGCGTTCGAAGTCGATGTAGCTGTAGGCCGCGGCCAGCGGCGTGCCGGGGCGCACGCCGGCCTTCTTCAGCAGGTGCTGGCCCACCAGGTGCGGCAGCTGGCCCTGCATCGAGCCCAGACCGAGGTTGACGCTGGGCTCGCGGAAGTGGATGGGCTTGAGCTGCGCATGACAGTCGGTCATGTGCAGGAAGCTCACCTGGCCGGCACCGGCACCCAGGGGCGGCAGGTCGTACAGGCCTGCTTCGGCGGTGGCAGCGTCGGCGTCGGCGTAGCGCGCCAGGCCCATGCCGGCCACCGAGGCCGCGGATAGCACCTGCAGGAAGTCGCGCTTGCTCAATGTCATGATAAGTAACGGCTTATGTTTAGAAGCGGAAAAAGCCCGGCGAGGCCGGGCTTTGTTGCGGGCAACTTACTGGTTGACCGGGGATTTCGGGTCCAGCAGCAGCGACATCATGTGCCGCATCTGCACTTCATCCAGCAGCTTGGCGTGTCCGAAACGCGGCATGTTGGAGCACGCGTTGTAGGTCTTGCCGTTGTAGATTTTCATCCACGTGTACTCGACGATGGGCTGCGCGGTCGGCGCCATGACGTCGTTCACGCCACGGTTCTTGCCGTAGTTGTACAGGCTGGGGCCGATGGTGCCGAAGGAGATCTCCTTCTTGTCGATCTGGTGGCAGTTGTAGCACTGGCCGCCGTTGAGCTTGGTGTCGGTGCTCTTGTCGGACCAGGTCATGCCGCGGCCGCTTTGCGCGAGCTTCTCGCCGGCCTTCCAGTCGCCGAAATACTGCCCGCCAGCGGGCCATTTCACAGTCGCCCGCGCTTGCCCCATGATCTGCTGGGCCACGGCATCACTGGGTGGTTTTGCCGACGAGCAGGCCGACTGGCCCAGGTCCTGCACGATGCGGTCCATCTTGGCGATGCCACGCTCGCTGAACGAAGCCTTCAACATTGAAGCGAATTCGGCGTCCAGGCTCTGTTGGGAGGGAGCGCTGGCACAGCCTGCCACGAGGGCCGCCGCGGTGACCGAACCCAGGATGAGGATGCTCTTCTTCATGATGGCTGGGTCTCCTTCAGCGCTTGAGGGCGGGCGTGATCACGACAGCACCCTTGGAATTGACACCCATGTAGGTCTGCAGTGCGATCGTCACGTCGGACGCGAAATTCGAGTTCGGGAAGCGCTGCAGGCGAAAGCAGTCCGACAAGCGCTGCTGCATCCCCCACATCTGCCCGTTGGAGACCCGGTACGCCGGCCAGGCCGCCATGCCTAGGCCGTCGCCCGGGTTCTTGTAGAGCACCGGCAGATCCTGCAGGCGGATGCGCTTGCCTTCCTCGCCGTGGCAGGAGGCGCACGAGAAGTCCATCGGGCCACCGCGGAAGTAGAAGGCTTTCACGCCCATTGCGTACATCTTGCGCTCGAGCTCATGCCCCTGCGGCAGGTTGAAGCGCAGGCCCTTGGACTGCCCGGAGATATAGGTGGCCAGCGCCGTGACGTTGGCCATTTCGCCCTTGCCGAAGGGCGTCTTGGCCACTTCGGCCGGGTTGAAGCCCTGCAGTCGTTCCATGCAGGTCAGCAGCCGCGATTCGACGTCCTGCACACGACCCGTGTCGGCAAAGTAACGCGGCAGTTCGACCCAAGCACCCTTGACCACGCCCGGGCCCTTACCCAGGTCGCAGGACTCCAACGACGCGTTCTTCGGGCCGCGCTTCTGTTTCCAGAGCTCTTCCCCCTTGACTTCGAATAGTTCCGCCGGGTTGCCGTCAGCAAGCAACTGGCGATATTCCGCAATGCCGTCGGAGGTCGTCTTCTGCGCCCAGGCAGCGCCGGCGCCACTGAAGGCCAGCACCGCCGCGGCGGTCAGGGTGATTAGCTGCTTCATCGCTGTTTGTCTCCGGGTCAATCTTGGTGGGCAGATGTTCAGGACACCGTGGCTTCGTCGGTGCGCTTGTCGCCCTTGTTGTCGACCCAGCTCACGCTGATCTTGTCGCCGGCCTTCGCACCCTTGACGTTGAACTGCAGAAACGGGTTCTTGGCCACCGACGGGCCCCACTCGGCCGTCATCACCGTCTTGCCGTTGTGCGCGGCCGTGACTTCCTGGATGAACCAGGCCGGAATCGGCTTGCCCGCCGAGTCCTTGCGCTGGCCGGTCTCCATCTCGTGGCTCATCAGCACGCGCACGGTGGCCTTGTCACCGGCGGCCTGGGCGCGGATGCGCATCGGATCTGCCATGTCTTTGCTCCTTCGGATTTGGGTTGGGTCGGGTGCGATCAGCCGC
>JACZKT010000304.1 GCA_014859905.1 Rubrivivax sp. | reverse complement strand
ACCGCACGGCGGCCTGCTGCCGCTTCGCGCTCGATGCCGCCCAAGCCGAACGGCTCGGCACCATGAGCGTCCAGCAGTTGATGGCCATCGTGGCCAACCTGGGTGACGCCACGCTCTTCCCGCCGCGACGCGACCTGGTCAACCTGCTGGACAGCCCGCTGCCGCTGGTGCGACCGCTGGCCGCGGTTCATGCGCCACGGCACCTTGCGGCTTGACGCTCGATCGACTGGTCATGCGCCATGGAATCGCGGGTCGACCGGCAGTTGCGCGCCCTGGCGCTGGCCAAGGCCTGCGCGGCCTGCGGCGCACGCGTGCGCACCATCGGCCATCTGACGGGCCTGCCGCCGCGCGAGGTGCTGCGCCTGCTCTTCCCTGACCGCATGGCCGTGCCGCGCGGCCGGTCGCCCGACTCACCCGAGTGGTACCACGGCGCCAACCTGCTGCACCGCGCCGAGGCCTCGATCGTTGTCGCCCTGTTCCGCCGCCTGCGTGATGCCGACTTCCATGCAGGCGAAGCCCTGGTCGGTGCCTACCGCCACTACCTGGGCATCTGCCAGCCGCCGCACCGCATCAGCTTCGACCGCGCCTTCGACCTGGCAGCGCACACCGACGGGCTCTGGCTCACCGATGCGAGGAGCTTCTCGCTCGTCACCTGCCCAACCTGCCACAGCGAGTTCCTGGCGGCCTATGGCTCGGTGGCGCTGTCGAACGACCACTGCCCCTTCTGCAAGCTCGTGCAGCGGTACGGGACAGATCCGAGGGTGCAGGGGGCGTTTCCGGCGTGGCCGTTGGCGGTGCCGAGCTGCGAGCAGATGGGGATGCTGGTGTTGCTTCGGCGGGCGACGGGCACATCCACAACCCAAGCTGCGGCGTCCTCGACGGGCGAACGTCGGCCATGAACCGCAAGATCGACGATAGGACTGTCCCCTCACAGTGGCTGTGCTGTCGGCACCGCAGCGGAAGGCGTCGTTGACTCCGATGGGCCCGAACGGCAGCTCCTAACGCGACGACGACGTTGACGATTCCGGTGCGAAGGTCGGAACCTCGCGTGAAGCGGCCTCTCGGTTCGGCGCGGGACCAGTCGACGACTCCGCATCGTGCGCTTTACAACCCGCCATCGAGCGGCCATGCTCTCACTCGCTGCGCGAGCTTGCGCATCCCGCTGATGTCGAACGTGGGCGGTCACAATGAGGGCGGCGCACGCACCGCGCCCTAGTCGGAGGCAGACGCCAGTGACGGAACGCGCAAACTCGATCAAGTACGTCTGGGACGACATCTGGCGGAACGACCCATACAGCAGCTCCTGCGAACGGCACACGCGTGCTCGCCGCCGCCTAACAGCCATAGAGCCATGTCTCGCACCAAATACTGACCTTGGGAACGTTCTCGAGTTGGGGTGTGGCGACGGAAGCTACGCAGCTTGCCTGGCCCAGTCGAACGGGTTCCATGTGGCCGCCTATGTCGGCATCGACCTATCTCCAACTGCATTGGATCGAGCGCGGTCCAGTGTCCGCGATACCCGTTTTCACTTTCGGCTTGAAGACATCTCTAGCGTGGAGCTTCCAACAGCTAGTGCGGACACGGTCTTCATGTTGGGGGTCCTCGAACACCTTCCCGACTCGTCTAAGGTCCTAGCACACATCCAGCGAGTGCTCCGGCCCAATGGCCGCCTCATACTCACAACGTCCAACACACTCTCGCTCATGTACGTTAAACGGCGGTTGCGTGAAGTGCTCCAGCTATGGCCATACGGCTATCAGCGCAACTACACACCGTCCGAGTTCAAGAGCCTCCTCATGCTGCACTTCGAGGAGCAGGTAGTGGCACCCTTCCACGGCGACTGGGACTTCCCACTAGTTGCGGTCGTTGATCGGGTCGCAGCGTGGGTCGACGGAGACTTCAGTCGCTACCTCTTGGCGGTTGTCCAACGGAAGACGCATTGACCATGCCTCAGTTCATCGCCCACTTTCTAGAACTCCTAGCCGCCCACATTCTTGCAGGGCTCTTCCTGTCTGCCGCAGGCGCTGTGTTGATCGTGCGACTATGGGAGCCAGCCAAGCGTTACTGGCGCGCTCGCTCTTGGCTGAACCGCGCGGTGTCGGTCGGCGTTCGCAACTTCTTTCCCAGTCGTGAGAGCTACTCCACTGATCGGTCACTGGCATTCGTCGACTACATTCGATCCGCGAAGCATGAGTTGACGTATTTCGGTCATTGGCTGGCATTCACGGTCGAACAGCACAACACACTGGAAACTCTGGTTGATCATGCCAAGTCCGGTGTGCACATTCGCCTCGTTCTGCTGCACGAGGCCCTATCGCCAGACGTCCTGTCTACCTACGCTCGTTACTTTGGAGAAGACGAGCCCAAGCTGCGGGCTGAGATCGCTGAGACGTGGAGGCGCGTGCGCCTCGCGCAACGTCAGCTTGGCGCTTCTGAGCAGTCTCGCTTCGAGCTTCGCGCCCACCGTGAGTTCATACCGTACTCAGCGTTCTGGTTTGATCCGCGTCATGAAGGCGAACACATCCTCATCGACATGAAGCTGTTTGCGTCTCCTCGGCGACACGCCTACGGGATCGAACTTCACCCGCAGCCCTCTACTTCCAGCCGGTACCCGTCGCTGTTTGAACGGTACGCCGATTCGCTACGTCGCCTTCAGGACCTCAGTGGGTCGCCACAAGCGTCCGCCTCTTGACGGGTAACCGCGCTTGAGCTGAGTCGGCACTGAATAATCGACAACCGATTTCCGGAGACGACATGACAGTAACGCCGCTGACAACTGCCGGCCAGCAACTCTTTTTCAGTCCTGAAACTGGTGCTTGGAAAGCCCTCAAACCGGACGTGTCTAGTGAGCTTGATGAGGCCAAGAAGCAGCAGACGCTGTCGGCGGCGGCCTCCGCGCGAGAGGAGCTGAAAGCAGTCCTGCTGTCATCGCTTCAAATGCAGCATGTCGTCGCGCTCGCAGGCAGCGGGACATCCCTCGGTGAGATCAATGGTCCATCAATGTGGAAGCTTTGGGATCACTGTGTGAACTCCAATCCAGACACCGGGGCCGACAAACGGACACTGACTGCGCAAGCCCAGACCGTAATCGGTCAGATCGGCTATGACGTCGCCGTCGAGAAGGAAAACATCGAGGCTCTCCTATCGCGGTGCGACGCCTACCTTCAAATCAAGAAAAGTGCTGAGGTTGAAACGTTCGTGTCCGCCTCCAAGGCGGTGATTCTGAAAGAGTGCTCGGCCTTCCTCGATGAGGCCGACGAATCCAAACTGGCGAGCCACCGCACATTCCTGCACCGACTCTCTCGCCGCCGCGTCCGCGACTCGCGGATGAAGCTGTTCACGACGAACTACGACCTTTGCTTCGAGCGCGCAGCAGGCAAGCAAGGCCTAGTCTTGCTCGACGGCTTCTCTTTTACACAGCCCAGGCAATTCGACCCTCGGTTTTTCCTGTATGACATCGTGCGCCGACCCTCGACAGGCGATGAAGTCGGTAATCCCCTTGAAGGCGTGTTCCACCTCTACAAGCTCCACGGATCAGTCAACTGGGATCGGGCCACGTCGGGCGATATTGAGATCAAGTCCGATCCGAAGCCGGAGACCGCCTGCCTCATCTATCCCGCCAAGGGCAAATACCAGCAGTCCTACGTGCAACCGCACCTCGAACTGATCTCTCAGTACTTCGCGGCACTGCGCGAGCCGAACACATGCCTGATCGTCTCGGGCTTCGGATTCAATGACGACCATTTGTCAGAGCCCATCATCGCGGCGGCCCGCACGAACCCGCATCTACGCCTGATCATCGTCAACCGATCGGTGGACGACCTCACATCTCGGCCAAAGGAGCCCAATCGGTTTTGGAACGCGCTCTATGGACTTGCCAAGCAGGGCGAGGACGTTTGGTTGATCAACGCCACGTTCAGCGAGTTCGCTGAGATGATTCCTGACCTCAAATCGCTGACGCCTGCGCAGCGGCTCACGCGCGATATCAAGTCGTTGGTCAAGCCAACATGAGTGTGACGATCAATGTTCTCGAAGCGTTTCCGCGCGGGCTGCTGCGCCCGGAGTTGTATATCGGGCAGCTTTGTTCGGTCTCGGCGCAGGCGGTCAAGTTCAACCTCAATGACGCAGGCGCGCCCAGTGGCGCCCACTTTTTAGGCGGCCGATATGGAAAGGGCGAAGTCGGAGAGTTCGTCTTGATCGAGGGGCAGATGAACCTACTGCTCGGACGGGTGGTCGAGATTCATCTACCCGACTCCGACCGGCGACTGATCGATTCTTCTTATGGCAGGGTGTCGGACCTTGATGGCAGCGGAACGATTCAACTGCTTGGCTCGATCGCCATGGACTCACTCCGGATCTCCGCAGGCGTCGACTCGTATCCACGCCTGGGTGACCGTGTGTATGCGGCGCCTCACAGGTTCATCGCTAACTTACCGACGTTCATGGAGGCCGAGGACGTCAATTCGAGCAAAGTGCTACTCAAACTCGGCTCCATCGATGTTGCCCCTGAGAGCTACGTATCGGTCAAGCCGGAGAAGCTGTTCGGCAGGCATTGCGCGATTCTCGGTACTACCGGCGGCGGCAAAAGCTGGACGACAGCCCGAATCATTGAGGAGTGCCTGCGCTACAAAACTAAGATCATCCTCCTCGACGCCACTGGGGAATATCGCGGATTCGATAGAGCCCTTGTCTCCAATTTCCACCTTGGCAAACCGGTCCATACCGCGAAGTCGTCGAAACCCTGTTCCCTGCCGCAGACCTCATTTGTCGAGTCGGACTTCATTGCGCTTTTCGAGCCCGCCGGAAAGGTTCAAGGGCCAAAGCTGCGAGCAGCTATGCGCAGCCTTCGACTTGCCGCCCTCGCGCCCGATGTGGCCTCGAGCGGCATCATCAAGAAGATTGATCAGTCGAAGACCCTGATCATTGCCGCGGAGACCAAGGCCGGCATTTCGGAAAAGATCGACGACCCGCGGCAAAGTTTTGACGTGTCCAAGCTGGTCTCTCAAATCGAGCAAGAGTGCGTGTACCCCGACGGGTTTGGAATCGGCAAGGGCGTCAAGGACACCACCAAATGGGGTAGCGATTCCGGCGAGGTCTCCTATTGCCTGTCGCTGATGTCGCGGATCAACGGCATCCTCACCTCGCCCGCATTCGACTGCGTCTTTAAGTCGAAAGACCCGTCGCTGACTGAACAAATCTCATCCTTCATCTCCAACGACGATCGACTGCTTCGGATATGCCTGAGCGGTGTCGCGTTCGAATTCAAGGCACGCGAGATCATTGCTAACGTAATCGGCCGGCACCTGTTGAACATGGCGCGGGCTGGCGCGTTCAAGAGCCGGCCACTTGTCGTCATAGTCGATGAAGCGCACAACTTCCTTGGGCGGCAAATCGGAACCGACGATGCGGTAGCCCGTCTTGACGCGTTCGAACTGATCGCCAAGGAAGGCCGCAAATACGGCCTCAACATCTGCCTGTCGACACAGCGACCACGCGACATCACGGAAGGTGTCCTGAGCCAGATGGGAACCCTGGTAGTGCATCGGCTGACCAACGACCGCGACCGCGAAGTTGTCGAGCGAGCGTGTGGAGAGATAGATCGCTCGGCCTCCTCGTTCCTGCCCAATTTGAAGCCGGGTGAGGCCGCGATCATCGGCGCCGACTTTCCTATCCCATTGACCATTCAAGTCTTCCCGCCTGATGTGAAGCCGCTCTCCGACGGCCCCAACTACCAGGAGCACTGGAAGTTGTCGTCCTCCTGAGAGTCTGGGGCATTCAACTTGAATGGTCGCGACGTGAGAAAAGGGTGCCGTCATCCGGCAGCGCTTGATGTTCCTTTTGTCGCCGAAGCCAACGTTCAGTTGATCGAGTTTGAGCGGCCGCAATCAGTCTTCAACGGACGATCATGTTCGAACGGGGCCCCACGACGCAGGTAAGGCACCTTGCTGCAAGCCGCGTGCGACACCGCAGGTCGGTCACCTCCGAAAGGCTGACCCCGAGAACCCTCGCCAAGACCACGCCTTTCGGCGTTCCCAAGCCCAGGATCGGCGTCAGCATGGCCGCAGCGCTCGCCTGCATCCACCATGCTGTCCTCTGCCACGCACAGCACCTTCCCCGCCACCGACCCCGGCTTCGCCGCCCTGCCGGTCGCTGAGCTGCTCGCGTCGGCCGATGACCTCGTGGGCCGCATCCGCCTGTGCTTCGGCCTGTCCCGCGACGCCTTTGACCTCGAAGTACGGCCGCTGCTCCATCGCTACGCCGCCTACGTCCACCTCCTGCCCGCCACCGCCGACAACTACTTCAGCTCGCCCGCCGGCCTGCTGAACCTGGGGCTTGAGGTTGCGTTCTACAGCCTGCAGGGCACCGACGCGCACATCTTCTCCGGCCGGTCGACGATCTCGGCCCGCCGCCAGCTCGAACCCCGCTGGCGCCTGGCTACCTTCATCGGCGGCCTGTGCTGCGAACTGCACCGGGTGCTCAGCCACCTGATCGTGACCGACGAGGCCGGCGGCGAGTGGCCGCAGTTCCTCACCCCCTTGGCCGAATGGCTGGCATCCCGCGGCGCTGGCCGCTACTTCGTTCGCTGGCGGCCGAACGCCACCGAGTCGCGCGGCCTGGGTGTGTTCGCCTTGCCGATGGTCGTCCCGGGGGTCACGCTGCAGTACCTGGCGCAGGACAACGTCGTCATCGTGCCCCACCTTCTTTCCAGCATCGGCGGGCAGCCGGTCTACCGCGACCACAACGTCCTCGACGGCCTGGTCCGCCGTTCGCTCGCGCTGGTGATTGACCGGAACCTGCAAGCCAACGCTGATCGGTATGGCCATCCACAGTTCGGCTCGCACCTGGAGCGCTACCTCGTCGACGCCATGCGCCGCCTGGCTTCGACCAGCCCCAGCTGGACTCCGAATCGCGAGAGGTCGCGCGCGTGGCTCGGAGCTGACGGGCTGTTCCTGCTCTGGCCCCAGTCGGCCCACGACGTGCAGGCGCTGCTGGAAGCCGACCAACTGGCCGGCATCCCGAAGGCGCCGGAAACCATGCTCGATCTGCTGCTGGAGGCTGGCGTCTTTGCGCGGCAGCCGGACGGCGCTTCGACCTGGTTCGTACTGCCTCCGGAGCTGAAGTCCGCCACAGAGGCGGTGAAGCTTGCGTCACCAGCCATCTTGCTGGCCAGCATCGAGAAGGCGCCGGCGCCTCTGCCCACCGCGCTGGCCTGCAGACCTGGTGCAACCCGGAACGTGCCCAAGCCCGCAGCAAGTGCACCGCCGCCAGTGCCGGTGCCGGTGCCGACACCGCCGCCACCGCCGCCCGGCACCCAGTTCTCGTTGCTCGATGCGGCCGAACCCGGCGGTGCACCCGTCAGGCACGTAGCGCCACAGCCTGCGGAGCCGCGGAACCTCACACCGCCGCCATCCGTTGCCCCCACTCCTGCGGCCCAAGAACAAGCTCCACCAGCACCCGCTGCGCCGCCCGCAGTGCCCAGGTTCAAGCTGAACGCGCCCATGCGCATGAACCCGGCCGTGCGCGATGCTCTGGCCGCCATCGTCGGCACCCTCAACGGACCAGGAAGCGCCGCCGCCGCCGCGCCGGTCGCAGCCGGTCTGTTCGTGCCTTTGGGTGAACTGGAGCTGCGCGGCGTACAGCCGGCGCTGGCAGCTCGGGCGCTGGCCGATGTCGGCCTGCTGGTGCACGCCAAGCGGGATGGGCCTGCCACCGTCTCGTGCAACTTCCGCGGCGAGCCGACCATCGGGCTCGTCGTCGCCCCGGCGTGCATCGACGGTTTCGACCCCGCAGCCTTCGAGCCGGCCGCGCCTGTGGAGCATTGACATGCTGATGCGCCGCTACGAGATGCCCTGGCGGCGCGCGTATGAGGTGTACGCCGCCGCCGTGTGGGCGGCTGCCATGCTGTTCTTCGCCATCACCGGCGCCCTGGGCCAACTGCCGCGTCAGCTCGCCTTGCCGCTCGCAGCCCTGTGCCTGGGGATGGGCGTGCTGCGCCTGGCACAGGGCCTTCACACCCTGGTGCTGCGCGCCTCGCTGTCGGGCCGCAGCATCCAGGTGCTGAGCACCCGAGCTGTTGCCCGCTGGACAGAGAAGCCAGACGAAGTGTTCCTGGGCTTCGGCTTCGAGTGGCGGCCGGTGCACTCGCAGCGCCTGTACGAACTGGCCAAGGTCGACTACCGGGAGTTCACCGTGTCCCCCAGGCTGCTGCAGGTGCTGGGGTACGACGTGCGCCCGCAGCCCGATGCCGAGATCGGCCTGCCCTACATCCACGGCGTCGAGCCGCGCGAGGTGCCCCTGCACCGGCCGCTGCAGAACTTCGAGGGCGGCACCTTGCTGGTGGGCACCACCCAGTCCGGCAAGGGCGTGGCGCTGGCGAACCTGGTGACACAGGCCGTGCGCCGTGGTGACGTGGTCATCGTCATCGACCCCAAGAACAGCCGCCGCCTGAAGCGCGTCACCCAGCGCGCCTGCGAAGACTGGCGCGAAGCCGACACCTTCCTCGAGTTCCACCCCGCCTTCCCTGAAGCCGGTGTGCGCCTGGACTTCACCTTCAACTGGCAGAAGCCCACCGAGATCGCCTCGCGCATCCAGTCGATCATGCCGCCGGACACGGCTGGCGCCTTCTCGGCCTTCGGCTGGGACGCCGTCAACGTGGTCGTGCAAGGCCTGGTCGAGCTGGAGGAGCGGCCGAACCTGGTCAAGCTCACCAAGTACATCGAAGGTGGCATCGAGCCCGTGCTGGAGGCCACGCTGCGCCGCTTCTACGAAAGGCTGCTCGGCACGGGCTGGCGCGACCAGCCGGACATGAAGAAGCTGCTGCACGACGCCCACCGCGGCAACCTGAAGCGGCCTTCCGAGGCCGCCAGTGCCGACCTGCTGGCGCTGGTGGCCTACTACGAGCACCACATCCCGCAGTCGCAGCGCAACAAGGTGCTCGACGCGCAGGTGCGCACCTTCCGCCACAACCGCGAGCATTACCAGAAGATCACGGCCAACCTGCTGCCGGTGCTCTCGATGCTGACCTCGGGCGACCTGGGCCGCAGCCTGTCGCCCGACCCGTTCGACGCCGGCGATGCGCGGCCGATCATGAACTTCGAGAAGATCGAACGCGCGGGCCACGTGCTGTACATGTGCCTGGACTCGCTGCCCGACCCTTCAGTGGCCACCGCCATCGGCGCGCTCGCGCTGGCCGACCTGGCCGCCCGCGCAGGCATGCGCTACAACCTGGGCGGCTACCGACGCATCTCGCTCTTCGTCGACGAGGTGTCGAACGTCATCAACCAGCCGCTGATCGAGATCCTGAACAAGGGCGCCGAGGGCGGCATCTTCACCACCTGCGCCATGCAGACGTTGGCCGACCTGGCCAGGCGCCTGGGCAGCGAAGACGCGGCGCGCATGGCCCTGGGCAACCTGAACAACCTGATCGCCCTGCGCTCCAAAGACCGGCCGACACAGGACTTCGTGGTCGAGACCTTTGGCAAGACCGCCATCCATTCGATGCGCGTGGGCCTGAGCAGCGGCGCCGACGCCCACCTGGGCGACTTCTCGTCGAGCTACTCGACGCAGCTCACCGAGAGCTTCGAGGAGATGGTGCCGGCCGACGTGCTGGGCAAGCTGCCCAACCTGCAGTACTTCGCCTCGGTGTCGGGCGGGCGGATCATCAAGGGGCGGTTTCCGATCCTCGATCCGGATGCAGACCAGCCCGCAGTGGCGCGTGCCGCACAGCTGAAGGCGACGCCGGCCGCGGCGGCAGTCAAGGGCCAGCTGTCGTGATCCGCGTCGTCACCATCGCCGCCCTGCTCTGCCTGCTGGTGCTGGTGCTGTACCTGCCGTCGGCGCATCCGCCGGAACGGTTCCTGGCGCAGCTGATAACCGAGCACGAGACGACTACGGCGTACTGGGGCGACGCCCCGGCGCTGCAGATCCTGTCGCGGGCGCTGAGCGTACAGGACTCGGCGCGTCAGGCCGCTCCCATTCCGTCATCCGCCGACTCCCCACCGGCCAACGCGGTGGACGGCGCAGTCGCGCGTGAGATGGCCACGGTCAACCAGCGCCTGTTCAGCAACGCATACTTCAGGTCGATCGACGCCCTGCTGCTGCTGGCCAGCTTCCGCTTCGCCACGCTGATCGAATGGCTGCCGTGGCTGCTGGCGTTCACGGTTGCCGTGCTGTTGGACGGCTACATCATCCGGCAGATCAAGGCCATGGAGTTCCGGCAGCACGATCCCGAGCTGTTCGCGCTCTACACCTGTGGCGCGATCGTCATGGTCTGCGCGACGGTGGTCGGCTTCGTCGTGCCGTTCACCCTGCACCCTCTGGCGATGCCCTGCGTGCCGCTCGTGGTCAACCTGCTGCTCAGCAGGGCGGTGGGGAGTTTTCACCGGCGGGGGTAGCGCGGCACGCTTGCCGCCACTTGCTCAGCATAGTTCCGCCGCCAGTGGCTTCATTGCGACAGCATCCGCCAGCGTCGCGATTGCATCGGCCTAGTCCTACCGCCCGCCAGCGATGCCGAGGAACCCGTCGCCTGCGCCAAGCGGTGCCACGGTTCGCGGCGCGCCGGCCTCGTGGAGCCGACTGCCTGCGCAGGCGGAAAGCAAGGCAGCGCACGTCGCTAGGCGCACGGGCCAGCAGCCTGGCAGAATGACCGAGCTAGCCTGGACATCCCGGCGCGGCAGGTATGGGTGGATCTGCCGCTTGGCATCCAGATGAAAACAAACAACGAATCGATACCCGTCATTGATCTCTTCGCAGGGCCAGGGGGGCTGTGCGAAGGCTTCTCGTCGATCTTTGATGAGGCAGGCGCTCGCCGCTTCAACGTCAAGGTTTCCATCGAGAAGGATCCCGTGGCCCACAGCACCTTGATGCTGCGGGCCATTTTCCGCAGGTTCCCCAAGGGCAAGGCGCCGGAGGCTTACTACGATTATGTTCGCGGCTCCATGAGCCGGCCGGAGTTCTTGTCCCACCCCGACATTCGCGATGCCGCCAAGCACGCGGCCAATGAGGCCCGTTGCGCGGAGCTGGGGAGGACTCCGCCCGAACAGATCGATGCCTGGATCACCAGCGCCGTGAAGGGAGCGTCGGACTGGGTGCTCATCGGAGGCCCTCCCTGCCAAGCCTACTCGCTTGCAGGCCGCTCGCGGCTGCGGCCGAAGGATCGCGAGGCCTTCGAGGCCGACTCGAAGCACTTCCTCTACACCGAATACCTACGCATCATCCAGCGTTTCGAGCCAACGGTCTTCGTGATGGAGAACGTCAAAGGGATGCTCAACTCGCGCAATAGTGGCGCGCGAATTTTCGAGCGCATCCTGGCCGACCTGTCCAAGCCCAAGCAAGGCCTGTCTTACCGGATCCGATCGCTGGCGGTCGACAAGGAGGAGCTTGAGCCCGAGGACTTCGTGGTCGAAGCCGATGACCATGGCGTGCCCCAGTGTCGCCATCGGGTGTTCCTGTTCGGCGTTCGCGAAGATGTCGCTGCGAGCATCCCAGCGTTGAGGATACATCCCACGAGATTCGTCCTGCGCAAGGCGGAGCAAAAGGTGGGGATGGGGCTGGCCTTGGAGGGCCTGCCCGCCCTTCGCAGCAGACTGTCCCAAGAGGGCGACTCGCATGCCGCTTGGCTGGACGCGCTTCGCGAGGCCCCGCAAAGCCTCAAGGATTGGCGGGCTCCGCTGCGATCCGACATCGAACAGATGATGCGTGTTGCGGCGTTCTCGGCACTCGGACACACATCGTTCGGCGGGGCGTTCATCCCGGGAAAGCTCGTCCCGCAAGAGACGATGCCCTCAGAGCTACGTTCCTGGCTGCTTGATCCGCGGGTCGGTGGGGCACTGCAACACGAGACCCGCAAGCACATGCGCTCGGATCTGCACCGCTACATGTTCGCGGCCTGCTTCGCGCGCTTACAGAACTACGCGCCCAACCTCCGCAACTTCCCTCCGAGGCTCCTGCCTGCCCACGTCAACATCGACGCAGAGTCGGTCCCGTTCGTAGATCGCTTCCGGGTCCAGATGCCCGGCGATCCATCGTCGACCGTGGTCGCGCACATCAAGAAGGATGGGCACTACTACATACATCCCGACCCTTCGCAATGCCGCAGCCTGACCGTGCGCGAGGCGGCCAGGCTTCAAACCTTCCCCGACAACTACTTCTTCGAGGGGAGCCGGACCGAGCAATATGGGCAGGTCGGCAATGCCGTCCCGCCGCTTCTGGCCAGGAAGATCGCGAAGGTCGTCTACAAGCTGATCAGCCAGCCTCGCGGTTGACTGCAGAGCAGGTTGGCCCTGCGATCGTTCCGAAGGGCTCACTGCCTTCGATCCAGGCTTTGAGGGCGCGCGGCAGATCGCTGAGAGTCAGCTCGTCGCGCAGGGCGCATTCCCAAACCCACAGCGACCGCCAACCCATCGCCTGCAGCTCGGCCAACGTAGCCTGGTCCCGCGCCGCATTTCCTTCAAGCTTCTCGCGCCAGAAATCGGGACGCGTCGATGGCATCTTCGCAAACCGACATCCTTGGTGCATGTGCCAGAAGCACCCTTGAGCGAAGATGGCGACCTTCCTGCCGGGCATCGCGATATCGGGAGACCCTGGAAGGTCTCGTCGATGCAGGCGGTAGCGATATCCCATGCCAGTCAGGGCCTTGCGCACGAGGACCTCAGGCTTTGTGCCTTTTCCCCGGATGCCGGACATCATCCGGCTCCTGCACTCGGGACTGACGACGTCGGCCACGGGATGGCCTCAGCGCTTGCGCAGCTCCGGGATGTCAGGGCTGGGCTCGGAGTAACTCACGCCCATCACTGCCGCCTTGCATTCAGGGCGCTTGGCCCACTCGGAGACCATCTTGCCGCCAGAGGAAGAGTGCAGCGCCTCGTTGACTTCCCTTGCCCATGTCGCGATCTGCGCGAGCAGTTCAGGCGAGACGGCTTGCTTGGCCCAGATCCGATCCAGATCCAATCGATCGCCTAGCAGTTCGGCCAGCAGCGAAACCGTGTAGGTAGTGACGTTTGCCTGGAACGCCTGGAACATCGGGCGGATGCGTTTCTGGGCGTCCCGGTAGATCTTGGCCTTGGCGATCATCGCCTTAAAGTCGGCCACCGTAGGCAGCGGCGCCTCCTGGCCCTCGGCGGGTGCCAGGCCCGCCATGAACTTGTCGAAGTTCTTCTGATTGCCCAGGCTGACCACGTCGGGCTTGCAGTCCCAGGCATTCAGATACTTCGCCAGGTCGGTCTTGGTGATGCGCCTTGCCGTCGGGATAGCGTCCTTCAACGCCTTGAGCTTGGCTGGGGTCGTTCCATCGCGCTGCAGCAGCGTGTTGTAGCTTCCAGCCGCGCGCTCGTAGAACCACTGGCCCATGCCATCTGGACAGTAGACGGTCCGCGAAAGCTTCTCGATCTCGACATGGAAGGGCTTGTTGGCCGACAGGTCCGATTGGCGCACCGCGTTCTGGCTGTTGGCGAAGCGCGAGATGTCCGACACCAGCGCCTCCTCCTTCACTGAGTCCTGCGTCTTCATCACAATGATCTTGGCAGCCACGCGCACGCGGCCCAGATCGACATCAGGGTTCTTCTTCTTGGTGAAGTAGATCGAAGCGGTGGTCTGCCCGCCGTTGACGATCTGCAGCCCCTTGAGCCAGGCGATACCGGCAGAGCCGTTGTCGCAGCGCGCAAGCCTCATCTCGTCGGCGACGATCACGATGCCATTGTTGTAAGCCATAAAACGCTCGGGGATCGATCGCAAGGTGTTCTGAATGCCCGCGTTGACGCTGTTCTTGCCTTTGACGCTCAGGAACGAGCGCACGTTGGCTTCGAGCAGCCGGGCACCGAACTTCTCATAGAGGAGCCGCAGCGCTTCGCCAGGAATCGCAGCGAGGGCATAGTCGTAGTCATCGGTCTCGCCTGGCACGGACACGCAAGGCACGGGGCCGCCGCAGACCTCGGCGAAGTCCACCACCAGCTCGTCGCGGGGCTTACCCTCCGAAATGTGCCGGTGCAGCCGCTCGATGTCTATCACCTCAAGGCGCACCGCCTTGCCGGCCACATCCTTGGTCTTGAAACTCTTGGACTTGGCAATCCGGTCGGTGATGACGTAAATGCGGATCTGCTCAAGCTCGTTGTATATCGCGTGGAGCGTCTCGGCGAGCGACCGCGCGTCGCTGGTGGGATCCAGCAGGGCTGCCATTTTCCCGTCGGCGCATTGGGCGAGGAAGCGCAGGCACTGCTTGGCGGCCGCCTCCGTTTCCGAATCCGGAATGCGCGTTGGTTCGTCGACGTTGGCGTAAAGGCTCACGAACAGGTCAAGCTGATCGGCCTCTTCGGAGAGCGCGTAGCCGCTCAGCCGCAGGTTCGCGTTGCCGACCTTGCCCTCGTAGTGGCACTCGACCGGATCAAACGTCATGCCCGTCTCGGCCAAGTGGTCCATGACGATGCTCGAGAACACCAGTTCTTCGAACAGCGCCCCATCGCGAATCTGCGACCGGACGGCGGCCTGCGTCTCGCGCAGGAACTCTGGCAAGTCCATCTCTACAAAGCTCCCATGTTCTTCAATGCCGACTTGATGTCGATCCTGTTCGCTTGTGCCGCGTCCAGGTTCACCTCGTAGGCGGCCCACACGATTCCGGCTGGCACACTGGACGGCGTCAGCCTGGGGAAGCCTTGGCCGACTTCAACGGCCCGGCACTCGGAGATGGCGAAGCGGCGGATGTAGCGATCCTTGTGCGCGTCGAGATAGCCCGCAGCCAGAAGCCGCTCTTCGAGCAGACGGGCCGCTTCGGCATCGCCGAAGACGGCATCCCTGGCGGATTTGATCATCCCGGGCAGGTCGCGCCCCGTGTCGGCAAGCCTAAGCCGGACAGCAGCCAGGTAGAGCGGCGCGCGCTGGCTGTCATCGAGCTGCTGGAGAGAGCCGATGCGCGCCGCGAATCCCGAGGGCGACAAGGTTGTCTTGGCCTCCAGCGCGCCCGATCCGATGTGGAAGTCCTGGGGCCCGTCCAAAGGGCCGATCCAGCCGCCCACCACGGCATCCGGCGCCACGCCAGCTTCCAGCGCTTCGAGCAGCACCGCCAGCTCGCCAACCAATCCAAGTTCAGCCTCCGGGCCGAGGGCCTGAGTTCCCTTGCGCATGAACTCCTGCCATGCGCCGACTCGGCGAATGAAGACACGCAGAAGCTTGGACTCGTCAGCTCCCATCGACGACGCATCGTCTAGCGCACCGACGACATCGCAAGCCATGGCGGCGAAGAGTTCCGCGCTGCCAGCGGACTTGCGGGTGAGGGCGAGCCACAGCTTGCCATTCCCTTCGGGGTCCGCTCGTTCCACCGCGAAGCCTTGGCCCTCGGGAAGCTTGTCCGCTGCCGCCAGCCGCGCCGAAGGAAACCCCATCAGCACCGCCTCGGCGTTGTCCGGCGAGCGCCGGCCCGCCCGCAACTCGATCGGCCCCGCAGCGGGAAGGCCGATGGCCTGCCAGCCGGCTTCCGGGTCGGCGCCAGAGAGTGACGACCACGCCAGCAGGAACTCCTCACTCGGACGGGCCATATTCCTGCATCCAGTAAAGGAGGTTGACCTCGTACTCCACCCGAATCGCGCTTTCACTCGCCGGGAAGGCGATGGCGAAGGCCATGATGGGCCTTTCCCATCCAGGCACGATCAGCCTCTCGGGAACCTTGGCCTTCCCGGCGTATGGAGCGAGCGGATACAGCAGCAGCAAGCCACGATTGGTCTGGCCACCAAGCTTCTCGCGCGCCTTGCGAATGCCCCTTCCGCTTGGAACGGATGGAAGCGTCACGCGACCGCGCGCTGGATCAGGCTTCCAGGCCGCCCGGGTCAGAGCGAGCGCCTCGCGCCAGGCGTCGTCGCCAAGGTCGATGCTTTCGTCGGCTGGATCTGTGAGCACGCCAATGGCGAACTTCTCGGGGTCTTTAACGCCCGGCGGCTCTGGGTCGTCGGGCGTTCGCATCGGAAAAGACTTCACCTCGGCGCCACCGGCGAAGACATGGGGCTCGCCAACGCCAGAGCCATCGGCCAGCAGCGCAACGCTCCACTTCTTCAATTGGCCTATCGCAGCCATCTTGGAGATGAATTCCGCGAGCACCGGCGCCTTCGCGCTGGTCGCATTCGGATGCGTCGCATAGGCTCCAAGGAACGCGAGCACCTTGGACACATCCACATCCCTCCACAGGCGGGCGCTCGGCCACGAGTCCGCCTCACCATCGCGTTGATATCTCGGGCCCTGCGTCGACGGCGCGCCCAGCGATCCGACCAGGGCGTCCGCGGCCGTGAGGTTGGCCTCCTGCATCTTCGCGTTTCGATGGAAGAGGATGGTCTGCGGCCTGGTGCCGCTGTAGGTCAGCGACAGCGTCTGGGCATTGCGCATCTTCAAGGGCGAGGTGACGGTGAGCACTTCATGCGACATCACCTTGAGGCCGTATTGCTCGGGCGTCAGCCGAGCCTCGGCCATGAAGTCGAACTCCTCACGCAGCTCTTCGGAGGCGTCGGCGATATGGCCAAACCACCTCACCAGGTCGGGCGAGGTGTAGAGCCGGCAGAGGTCGAGATAGCCTGGCCGATAGCCAAACCAGCGCCCCATCTGCATTAGCGTGTCATACATCTTCGTGGTGCGCACGAAGTAGCTCACGCACAGGCCTTCAAGCGTCAGTCCCCGGGCCAGCTTGTCGCCGCCGATGGCGATGACCTTAAGTGCCGCTCCGGGCGTCGCGTAGTCGAGCGCGTCCTTTGCCGTGCCATTGATCGCGCGCACTTCGATGTCTTCCAGCACCTCGGGCAACGCGGCAAGCACCTGGTCCCACGTCGGCATTTCTGGCGGGCGCTCCTCGGGTGGCGCGAGCTCCGCGACCTTATCCCGAGTGGGGACAAAGTCCTCCTCCCAGAGCTTGCGCAGTTGCGCGAGTAACTTGTCTGCGTCGTTGCCCCTGCTGATCCTCTGGCGCATCCGGCACACGGCTTCCTCCACCTGTTCGCGCACTTGATCCTGGACGGCCACATACCGCGTGACATGGATCAGCATGGAGCTGTGCTGGGACCCTTGGCCGCGCAGCTCGCGCGCCGCGCAGGCGAGGACGAAAGAGCAGATGGCGGCGCGTAGCGAGGGCGGGATGGCTTCCTGGCCGTTGTGGACGGGGATGTGCGTCTTCTTGTGCTTCGGAGGCATCCAGCCCGAATCGGCGTCCGGATCGAAATGGTCGTGGATGTTCCGCGCGAGGGGCAGTGCGCCCTCGCGCCCCTCCTTGGTCATCTTGCCGAACATCCTCGCGGGGCCGACGTAGTTCGAGGGAGCTGCCAGGTTGATGATGAAGGACCGCGGAAAGAGGTCAGGGCCCTCCTTGGCAGTCGCGCCCTTGTGGTGGATGAAGATGTTGGCGAAGGGCGTGGCCGTGTAACCCACGTACGCCTTGCGGGTGAACGCATGAAGGACCTGGCGGATGAGGCTGTTGATAGTCTTCGGCTGATGCTCCTCGTCAGGCGTGCCATCTTCGTTGAACATCTGTTCGCCCGTGTCGACGGAGGCGTTGTCGGCCTCGTCGTCGATCATCAGCAGCGGCAGCTTCGTGACGAGCTTTCGCCCATCGCCCGCATCCGTGGTGTCAGCCACGCGGGACTGGATCCAGTGCAGAAGCGCCGTCAGGACGGTCTTCTGCTTCTTGACCACGAAGAGCCAAGGGCGCTCCTCCGGCGAAATGCCATGGAAGTGCTTGGCGATGCCCTTGTTGAAGTCGCCGTTTTCCGCGCGCGTCGTCGCGGAGTTGGTTTTCAGGTCCTCTCCAAACTCGGCCACACCGATCGGCGTTCCGGGGTCGCGGTCGATCGTCGTCTCGTAGCCCAGGAAACTCTCTTCGAGCCGCATTTGGGTCTGCGAGCGCAGGTTGTTGTGCATGCCCGCGAGCACAATGATGATCTTGTAGCCCGCGTCAGCGGCTTTGCAGATGAGTCCCGCGTAGTTGCTGGTCTTGCCTGACTGCACATGGCCGACAACCAGCCCGCGCCGATCCCAAGCGTCAGTTCGCTGCGGGTCTTCGAGCAGCGCCAGAATGTCGTCGGTCGCCTCGTCCAGGCCTTCCACCACCGTGTCGGAGAGCTTCGACTCCTGGAAGTCGCGATAGCGGCGCCAGTAGTGCCAGTGCCGTTTGCGGGCGGCCGTGAGCCAATCAAAGTGACCTGTGTTGTCCTTGAGGGTCGTGGCCTTGCCGATCCAATGGCTGAACCGCTGGATCAGCGTGGAGACTGCCGTGGCCTGATCCACCGCCAAGGGTGAAGTTCCCGCGAACATTTCCGCTGCCTTCTGCACCCTTTCTGCTATGAAGGCAGGGGTGATCTTCGACTTGTCCTTCTCGGCCTTCACCAGCCGCTGCGCGGTGGCGATGACGTTTTCAAGCAGCTCCGCTTGCGCTGCGGCCTCCTCTGCTGCGGTCACTGACTGCTCCCTAGCTTTGCGACGAGCGCTGGATACTTCTGGAAGGGCTCGGTGCGGAGCATCGACTTGCGAGCCTCTTCGACGCTCAGGCCCCTGCGTTCGATCAGGTCGTTGAAGAGCACGCTCGCGACCTCGCCCACCGCCGCATTGGGCTCGCCATCGAAGCCTGTCCGGGGCGTCTCCTTGTTCTCCGCGGTGTCCAGCCAGATGCGCTGGACCGGGACCGTCTCTTCGATCACCCGCAGCATCGATTTCACAAGGGGCTTGAGCGCTCCGGCGCTCTCCATGACCGCCGCGACCGAAGGGTGCGTTTCTTCGATTCGATATCGAACGCCAGTCTTGGTCCGATCCACGCGCCAAGCCTGCTCGATTGGCATGTTGCCTGCGTGCGGCCCGGAAGATCCCCGATACGCGAAGACCTTGCGCGCCTTCTCTCGGGTGTTCTCCGCCAATGCGGTAAGCCATGGACGTAGCGCGAGCGGCGGGCGCGCAGTCGATTTGCGGATGTCGATCTTCCAATCGGCGTCAGCCGTGTTGGGAATGTCGAGACGGATGCGGGCCAGCCGGTGCGACTCTTCGCGGTTCCAGGCCCTGGGGTATCCGAGCCCCAGCCAGCCCCCAGCCACCAGAAGCCGCTCGTTGCGGTAGACGTAGAACCCTTGCTGCGCCGTCCAACCCAGGGGGCCCGCGTTGGCGTCGAATTCCTCGTCGCAGAGCTTGTCCTTGTGAGGCAGCACATGGCACTGGACTTCTACCGCGCCATAGGCCTCCACATGCCTGGTCATCGGAGATGACCAGGGCTTCGCCGGATGCCCCGTCATGAACGGATCCCATGCCCGCACAGGGCGCCCGTTGAGCAGCAAGCGCAGGCGCGGATGCGGGCCGTGGATCAAGCGATGGAACACCATCGCCAAATGTGTCTCGACACCGTCGAGCACATCCAGGAAGTCGTCGGCCGAGCTGCCCTCCGTCACGATCCGGTCCAGGTCTTCCCAGAGGACCAGAGTCCCCGATTGCATGTCCCGCAGAGGAGCCAGGCTCGGCGCCGACCCAGGCTCGGGGCCTTCGAAGAGCAGCCAGTCGCTTTCGGGATTGGCGGCCAATTCCGCGAGATCCCAGCGCAGACAGCTCGTCGATCCGGCTTTAACGCTTGCGACTGTCAGCCTCCGGCACTGGCTGAATGAGGCGGTCTTCAACCCCATGCCGAAGCGGCCGAGGTCATGCGCAGCCCGGGCTTGAAGAGGGTTGATCGCCCCCAGGCGCATCGCGGCCTCAAGCTCTGGGTCGTTCATCCCGCGCCCGTCATCCAGGATGGAGATGCTGCTTGCCACCTGCGCCCAGTGGAAGCCCACGCGGACTTCCGACGCTCCGGCCGAAATGCTGTTGTCGATGATGTCGGCAAGGGCCGCAGCAGTCGAATAGCCCAGGCCTCGTAGCGACTCCAGCATGGCCGCCGCCCGCGGTGGGGCGCTTCGCGAGGCCTTGCTCACAGCCAGTAACCCTTGCCAGGCCAGAGCTTGAAGCCGACGCGGATCAGCTCCCGGACCAGCGCGCGAGTCACAGCGTCGCGCGGCCGGGTGATGTAAACCCACACGCTTCCACCGGACGAACGATCGTCCTCCGCGACAACATCGGCCCTGTTGGCCAGTTCGAGAGCGCGCGCCACCCTGTCCTTCTCGTCGTTAGCTGCCGGCTCACTCACCTGGCCAGCCAGGGAAGTATCGGCGCTCTCATCGCCAGCTTCCAATTCGAGCCCAATCAGGACATCGAACTCGTCCGATTCGCCAGTCACTTCGGCCTGCTCGATGCGGTCGCCAATACGGTTGGCGGCTAGGGCGTGTTGGCTGACGCCGACCTTGCCCAGTGCCGCCCTCAACGAATCCAGTCTGGCCGGGTGTTTGAGATTGCGCATCGCCTTGGCTTCGATCTGGCGAATGCGCTCGCGGGTGACCTCGAACTGCGCTCCTACTTCTTCAAGCGTTTGCGGATCGTCGAGCCCGATCCCGAAGCGCAAGCAGAGGATCTGTCGCTCCCTGGTCTTCAACGTTTCCAGAAGGTCATGAACCACTCTGGACAGCTCGCGGCGCTCAGCCAGCAGCTCCGGGTCTTCGGCGATGAACCTCGCTGAGTAGTCGGCTGACATGCACTCGTCGATGTCCACTACGTCGATGGGTACAGGGTCGCGCAGCAGATCCAGCAGTGCGGGCGCCTTGGGCGCCGGCAGATGAAGCATCTCGCCCAGTTCGGCGGACGTCGGTTGCCGCCCATGGGTATTCTCGAAGTGTTTGGCTTCCCAGACGGCGCGGCGCGCCCGCTCGTGGACGTGGACGGGCAGGCGGATCTGCCGGCCCTTATCCGCGATCGAACGCGACGCTTGCTGCCTGATCCACCAGGTCGCGTAAGTCGAAAACTTGAACCCCTTGCGCCAGTCGAACTTGTCAACCGCTTTGAGCAGGCCCATGTTGGCTTCCTGCACGAGGTCTGCCAGTTCCATACCGCTGTAGAGGTGCTTCTTGGCCACCGAGAAGGCCAGCTTGAGGTTGCCTCGCGCCATGGCATCACGGGCGCGCAGATAGGGATCCATGGCGTCCAGAAACTCCCGCCCAGGTCCGCCATGCAATTGCTCGGCGCAGGAGAGCAGCTCCACGAGATAGGCGCGCGCGAGGTTCAAGCCCCGGATCCGCTCTTCGATGGCGCCACTAGCCGCATTGGCCGAGGCGGCCAGCGATTGGATGTCGCTGGCCTGCAGCTTCAATGACTCCAGCTCATCGGCTCCCACTTCTTCGGCGCCGCTTTCGCTCGCGTGCGAATCCCCGTCAAGATCGCCTCCATCGGCATCTGCCGCCTGGGCCACTACTTCAGACGGCTGGTCAGTCGCCGCCATCTCGCCGGACTCGGAAGGGCCGGCCACCAGCGATCTGAGCGTCCGCTCCCCGGCCAGCGCGGCGGAGGTGTCTGCCAGCAACTGTCGAATCCCTTCCGGCCAACGGGCAAGCGCTCTGCACGCGTTGGCGACCGCAGCCTCCATGGCCTTGGCCAGCTTGACTTCTTCTTCGGCTGACAGCAGTCCAAGTCGTTGAAACTCCCTTTGGTATGCACGCAGCGGATCGTTCCGAGTCGAGACACTGCCCTCAATGTGCGCCAGGGCTTCGGAGACTGAGTCCTCCTCGTCGCCAGACTCCTTCGGATCCACGTGGACCTTGAAGTTCTCCCAAGAAGACTCGAACTCGAAGCGTTCGTCGCACTCGGCGCCAAGGTCCCAGACCGCAAGCCGAATCGCCGAGGCGATGCTGTCGTCTTCGTCCCCGTCCATTCGTTGCGCGACCTCATCGACCAGCTCATCGGGAACGCTTCCTTCGCGCAGAGCCCGGAGCATGACCAGCCGAAGGTCGGCGCGCGCCTCGGCGTCCTCGGGCCCGAGCGGCGCAGCCGCTCGTTCCGGGAGGAGCAAGTCGCTGTCGTCCCAGTCGGTCGAGTCATCGAAGGGGATGAAGTCTGTGATCGCGCGATGCGCCTGCGCTACCTCCTTCGCAAGCTCCGGGTCCTGTTCGGGCGCGGATGGCTCCGGCTCCGCTTCCCAGCGCCCGAAGCCGTCGTCATTGTCCGGCCGGTCCCTCTCTTCGGATTCAGGCGTCTCCAGGTCGTCAGTCCGAGCTAACTGCTCGGCCTCCGAGGGTGGGGTGATCGGTGACGGAACAGCCGGCGGCGCGAGCTGCGACAAGAGCGCCAAAGCTTGCGCCGCGCCAGAGCTAGCAGCGATGTGGAGCGCGGTGCGCCCATCCGCATCCGCCAACCAGGGATCGGCTCCCGCATCGATTAGCAGCCTGCACACATGAGCGTTGTCACGCGAGGATGCAAGCATAAGAGCAGTCATGCCGCCAGCGTCTCGGGCGTTCAAGTCATCGCCCCGAGATATGTGCAGCCGGACCGCCTGCTCAGCGCCGGCAATCACGGCAACTCGAAAGAGGCGGCTCATCTGCGCGGCAGGCGCGTTGCCAGCCTCGATCGCTCCAGTCATCGAGGGACGCCTCCCTGATCCGCCACGTCGAGCAGATGCGCGAGTTCAACCTCGATGGAAGTGAGACCTCCCTGCATGCCCTGGACCTTCCCCTTCTTTCCTTCCTGTGTACTGACGCCCCGCGGGCGTGTGGGGTTGCGGGCTAGGGGGTGCGAGAGAGTCGGCGCGCTGCCGGCTTAGGCTGCCCTCGATGGACCCTGACAGGCGGGCGCACACTTGCGGCCGTCTTTGTCCTTTCAAGCACGAGGATCTCCAGCATATTCACCATGCTCCGGTGCTCAGCTTCCGCCAACGCCTTCAAAGCAGCCTTGAAGCTTGGCGATACGCGCAAGTTCAGCGTTTCAGTCTTGATGTCGTCGAACTGCATGGTGCCTCCTGGAGCGCAACGCAGATGTCTGTGCAAACGCGTTATACGCCCTTCCCTCAAGCCAATCCAGGGGCAATGCTTGCGAACAGCAGGAGATCGTGCGCAACTCCCCTTGATCAGATTCGGGGATGTGGTGTCCGGCATAGGCGTGCTGATAGTGACCGCAATCAATCGGCAACCTGACAACTTCATAGACGACTTACAAATGCGAAGCCTGGCCAGCAGGACACCGCGCGTAGTCCGGCAGCAGGCAACCGCCGAGGATTGCTGTCAATGTCACTGAGCTCGTCAAGCAGATCGCGCTTCTGTCACGCCTGCCCACGCTCCTGACTGTGGTGGAGCGTCACCCACGCTTGCCCCGCCGCATATGTCAAGTGATCGCACCGATCCCGAAACCCCCCTCACAAACCCCACATTCCGCGCTGCACCATGGCGCACCCCACCCTACCCTTCGGTCACGCGCTCGACAGAGCATCGCCCGCAGCCACCGACCCGAGGGAAGCGCCATGTTCTCCGCACTGCCCACCGCCCGCCAGGAGCAAGCCGCGCACGGCGCCCCGGAGGCCGAGCACCCGGACACCATCGAGACCCGCCTCTGGCTGGAGGAACACGAGTGGCTCTACGGCCTGCTGCGCAGCAGCGACAACGTCTCGCCGACATTCCGGTTCCCGGACCTGATCAGCGCCTGCGTTTCGCTGGTGTTCGCGCAGGACGATGCTCCCGTCCGCATCTTCGACTTCCTCGGCAGCCAGCTGGTGCTGCGAACGCCCGCCACGCCGAGGCGGCGTGAGTCGATGTGGCGCCAGCAGTACGACCTGCTGCTGGCCGTGCAGCGCTCGCCGGCCAACCGCCACCCGCATCCGAAGTTCCAGCTCGACCAACTGACCACTGCCTGCGTGGCGCTGTGCCGCCAGCTGGAGCACGCCGACACCCTCGTCCTGCAGCAGGCAGGACGAGGGTGTCGGCGCGCTCCAACTGCCGGCACAGCGCCACGCAGGCCGTGGTCAGTTGGTCGAGCTGAAACTTCGGATGCGGGTGGCGGTTGGCCGGCGAGCGTTGCACGGCCAGCAGCAGGTCGTACTGCTGTCGCCACATCGACTCGCGCCGTCTCGGCGTGGCGGGCGTTCGCAGCACCAGCTGGCTGCCGAGGAAGTCGAAGATGCGGACGGGAGCATCGTCCTGCGCGAACACCAGCGACACGCAGGCGCTGATCAGGTCCGGGAAACGGAACGTCGGTGAGACGTTGTCGCTGCTGCGCAGAAGGCCGTAGAGCCACTCGTGTTCCTCCAGCCAGAGGCGGGTCTCGATGGTGTCCGGGTGC
>JACZKT010000303.1 GCA_014859905.1 Rubrivivax sp. | reverse complement strand
GTGCAGGAACAGCTCGAAAGCGCCGCCGCGCACGCGCGCGCGGCGTAGGCCCACCCGGCAACCCGGCGGCGCCGTTTCGGGGCCCGCCATGCGGGAAGTCCTGCTGGCTGCCGCGGCGCAGCGTGGTTACGCTCGCCGGCTTACCAGCCTTGCGCCGCCGCAGCGGCCCACGACACCATGGCCTCCACGGTAGCCGCCGACACGCTCGCGCTGCAGCGCCTGTACCACTGGGAATCATTGATGCCCGACCGCGTCGTGCTGACGCAGCCGCTGGGCGGCGGCGCGGTGCGCGACTACACCTGGCGCGAGCTCATGGACCAGAGCCGCCGCATGGCCGCGCACCTGCAGAGCCTGGGCCTCAAGCGCGGCGACAAGGTGGCGCTGCTGTCGAAGAACACCGCGCACTGGCTGATGAGCGACTTCGCCATCTGGCTCGGTGGCTTCGTCTCGGTGCCGCTGTACCCGACGCTGGCCGCCGGCACCATCCGCCAGATCCTCGAGCACAGTGAGTCCAGGCTGCTGTTCGTGGGCAAGCTCGATGGCTGGGAGGGCATGAAGCCCGGCATTCCCGCCGGCCTGGCCTGCATCAGCCACCCGCTGTCGCCCGACGATGCGAAGAAGAGCACCCCCGGCTGGGACGACATCGTCGCCAGGACGGAGCCGCTGAAGGGCAAGCCGGTGCGCGACGCCGACGAGCTGGGCACCATCATGTACACCAGCGGCACCACCGGCGCGCCCAAGGGCGTGATGCACAGCTTCGGCACCTTCGCCTGGGGCGTGCAGTCGGGCCTGAAGCGGGTGCCCGACATCAACCTCAACGCGCGCATGCTGAGCTACCTGCCGCTGAGCCACGTCGCCGAGCGCACGCTGGTCGAGCACGGCCTGCTGGCCAGCGGCATGCACGTCTACTTTGCCGAAAGCCTGGAAACCTTCACCGGCGACCTGCAGCGCGCCCGGCCCACCGTGTTCTTCAGCGTGCCGCGGCTGTGGGTGAAGTTCCAGCAGGGCATCAACGCCAGGATGCCGCCGGCCAGGCTCGACCGCCTGCTGAAGATCCCCATCCTGCGCGGCATCGTGCGCAGGAAGATCCTCACCGCGCTGGGCCTGCAGGAGTGCACCTTCGCCGCCGGCGGCGCCGCGCCGATGCCGCCCGAGCTGCTGCGCTGGTACAACAAGCTGGGGCTGGACCTGGTCGAGGTCTACGGCATGACCGAGAACTGCGGCGTCAGCCACGCCACGCTGCCCGGCAGGCAGCGCCCCGGCACCGTGGGCCTGCCCTACGACGGCGTGCAGAGCCGGCTCGACCCGGTCAGCGGCGAGATCCAGGTGAAGGCACCCTGCCTGATGCTCGGCTACTACAAGGAACCCGAGCTCACTCGGCAGGCCGTCACCGAAGACGGCTGGCTGCGCACCGGCGACAAGGGCGCTCTGGACGACGAGGGCAACCTCAGGATCACCGGCCGCGTGAAGGATCTGTTCAAGACGAGCAAGGGCAAGTACGTGGCGCCGGCGCCGATCGAGGACCGGCTGGTGATGCACAGTTCGGTCGAGGCCTGCTGCGTCACCGGTGCCAACCTGGGCCAGCCGCTGGCGCTGCTGATGCTCAACATGGAGGCCGTGAAGCAGGCCGCCGACGCCGCCGGCAGGGGCGAGCTCGAGGCCTCGCTGGCGCAGCACCTGAAAGGCATCAACGCGATGCTCGACCCGCACGAGCAGCTCGACTGCCTGGTCGTCATGACCGAGGCCTGGACGGTGGACAACGACCTCATCACGCCGACCTTCAAGGTCAAGCGCAACCGCATCGAGGACCTGTTCGCGAAGAACTACGAGCGCTGGACCGGCATGCGCAAGCAGGTCGTCTGGCACCAGGCCTGAGATCTGGCGGGCCTTGGGAGACGTGTTGAGCGGGTCTGCAAACGACATCCCGCCCGGCTTCACGCCGGTGCCGGTGGGCGGCGGCTTCATCGCCGCCAACGGGCCGCTGTCTGCGTTCCACGAGGGTGCCGTGTTCAAGCTCGGCTTCCGTGTCGAGCCGCGCCACTGCAACCCGATGGGCATCTGCCACGGCGGCATGCTGGCGAGCTTTTGCGACATGCTGCTGCCGCTGAGCGTGCACCGCAAGAGCGCGGCAGTGGGTCTGCGCTTCCTGCCCACCATCAGCCTGCAGCTCGACTACATGGCGCCGGTGCCGCTGGGCGCCTGGGTCGAGGGCGAGTGCGACGTGCTGACCGTGACGCGGGCGATGGTGTTCGCGCAGGGCCTGGTGCGCGCCGACGGCGTGCTCGCGGTGCGCTGCAGCGGCGTGATGAAGATCGGGCCGAAGTTCGGCGACGACGCCGGCTGATCAGCGTGATGCCGCCGCGGCCGCGGCCGATGCGGCCGAAGCAGCGGCCGCCGGGGTCTGCACCATCACGCCGGCGGCGAGCGGGATTTCCTCGCTCACCGTCACGTTGTTGACGAAGTGCCGCGTTTCGCCGAAGCAACTGGTGGGCAGGCCGACCTTTTCTTCGTAGTGCAGCGTCACGCGCTTGCCCATCACCTGGCTGACGCGCGCGGCCACGGCATCGTCGTGAATCGTGAAGAGAAACTTCTCCGGCGTCGTGCCGGGCAGCGACACCAGCGCCAGTTCGCCCTCCCAGGTCTTGCACAGCCAGCCCTTCTTGGACAGCTTCTGCACCCAGCCGGCGCGGTCGCCGACGGAGAAGCTCCAGCTCAGCGCGGCCCAGAAGTACAGCGCCGCCAGGGCCGCAATCAGCACCAGGGGCAGGACGACGCGTTTGAACATGGGGGGCTCTGGAGTCGGCGCCGCGTCACCGGGTGTTGGCCTTGAAGCTGGTGAAGATGCGCGTCTGCACGCGGCGGATGTCCTGCGGCACGGCGTCTGGCGACGTCAGCTTCTTCAGGTCATCGGCGCTCAGAAAGACGGTCGGGTTCTCGGCCACTTCCTTCTTCACGAACTTCTTCGACGCCAGGTTGGGGTTGGCATAGAAGACCTTGTTGGTCAGCGACGCATGCACCTCCGGGCGCAGGATGTAGTTGATGAACAGGTGCGCGTTGTTCACGTTCCTGGCGTCCTTCGGGATCGCCATGGTGTCGAAGAACAGCGTCGCACCGCTGGGCGGGATCTGGGCCTGGATGTCGTGGCCGCTCTTCGTTTCGATGGCGCGCTGGCGCGCGATGTTGATGTCGCCCGAATACCCCATCACCACGCACAGCTGGCCGGCGGCGAGGTCGTTGATGTAGCCCGACGAAGAAAAGCGCGTGACGAAGGGCCGCGCCTTCATCAGCACCTCGCGCGCCGCGTCGTAGTCCTTGGCCGTCTTGCTGTAGGGCGCCTTGCCGGCGTAGATCATGGCCACCGGCATGACCTCGGAGGCCGAGTCGAGCACGTTGATGCCGCAGCCCTTGAGCTTGGCCGCGTACCGGGGGTCGAAGATCAGCGCCCAGGGGTTGGCCGGCAGCGGCGTGGCGCCCAGGGCGGCCTTGACCTTGCCGGTGTTGATGCCCACCGTGACGTAGCCCCACATCCAGGTCACCAGATGCTCGTTGCCGGGGTCGATGGCCGCCAGCTTGTCCAGCAGCGCCGGATCGAGGTTGCCCCAGTTGGTGAGTTGTGCGCGGTCGAGCTTGCGGTACAGGCCGCCGGCGATCTGCGTCTTGGCGAAATGCGCCGACGGCACCACGATGTCGTAGCCGCTGCGGCCGGCCACCAGCTTGGCCTGCAGGATCTCGTTGGTGTCGTAGTTGTCGTAGCGGACCTTGATGCCGGTCTCTTTCTCGAAATTGGCAATCGTGTCGTCGGCGATGTAGTCCGACCAGTTGTAGACGTTCAATACCTTGGGCTCGGCGGCCTGCGCGCAGGCGGCGGCCGAGGCGAAGGCCAGGCCCAGGGCCAGCAGGGCGCGGGTGCAGCGGGAGGGTCGGGTCATGGCGGGTTCTCTCCGAATCGGGGTCAGGACCAGCAGCTAACGGGTAGGGCGGGATTGTGGCCGACCTGCCGGCAAGGCCGGAACGCGGGTCATGGCGCCGGGCGGCGCCGGAACATGCCCCAGCCTTCCATCGTCAGTACCGGCTCGTCGTGCTGGTTGCGCATCTCCCAGCTCGAGCGCACGAGGCCGACGTGCGGCTTGCTGGCCATCGGCCGTGCCTCCAGCACCTCCATGCGCAGACGCAGTACGTCGCCGGGGAAGACGGGCTTGAGCCAGCGCAGGTTGTCGATGCCCGGCGAGCCCAGGCTGGCCGATTCCAGCAGGTAGGCGTCGCACATCATGCGCATGGCCATGGCGCAGGTGTGCCAGCCGCTGGCACTCAGGCGCCCGAACAGCGTGCCGCGTGCCGCCTCGTCGTCCAGGTGGAAGGGCTGGGGGTCGAACTGGCGCGCGAACTCGATCACCGCCTCGCGCGACACCGGCATGCCGCCGAAGTCCATGCGGTGGCCGGCGGGAAAGTCTTCCCAGTAGTAGCGGTAGGTGCGGGGCGTCGTCATGGCACGCGAGCATAGCGGCGCCACAATGCGGGCCTCTTCGTCTGCCCGAGAGCCTTGCCATGACCCTGCTGATCCTCGGCCTTGTCGTCTTTCTCGGCGTGCACTCGGTGCGCATCTTTGCCGAAGGCTGGCGCACGCAGATGCGCCAGCGCCTGGGCGAGAACGGCTGGAAAGGGCTGTACTCGCTGCTCTCGATCGCCGGTTTCGTGCTCATCGTCTGGGGTTACGGCCAGGCCCGTCTGCAGCCGACCGTGCTGTGGCCGTCGCCGACCTGGACGCGCCACCTGGCCGCGCTGCTCACGATCCCGGCCTTCGTGCTGCTGGTGGCGGCCTACGTTCCGGGCAACGCCATCAAGGCCCGGCTGCACCATCCGATGGTGCTGGGCGTCAAGGTCTGGGCGCTGTCTCACCTGCTGGCCAACAACACGCTGGCCGACCTGCTGCTGTTCGGCGGCTTCCTGGCCTGGTCGGTGGCCAGCTTCACCGCCGCGCGCAAGCGCGACAACGTCGCCGGCGCCGTCTACCTGCGTGGCCACGCCGGCCCCACCATCGCCGTCGTCGTCGTGGGCCTGTTGGCCTGGGCCGGCTTCGCGTTCTGGGCCCACGCGGCTTGGATCGGCGTGCGGCCCTTCGGCTAGGCGACCGGCGGCTCGGGCAAGGGGGCGATCAG
>JACZKT010000034.1 GCA_014859905.1 Rubrivivax sp. | reverse complement strand
CGCCGTCCAGCCGCATCTTCACTGCACGCCGGCGCCGCTCATTGAGCGCATCTACCGGCAGCGTTCGAGAGTCAATCTTTTCCATGCTCGATCTGACTCTACGACACCCAATAAGTTCAAATGTTTAGTGCCGAATCAATAGTGCAGTGCGCCACTCTGTTCTGTACTTATCCTGCGGCGGCCGCCAAGGTCGCTTTGGCCCGGGTCACCTTGGCCAGGATGTCCTTGGCGCTGGCGGTCCAGATGAACGGCTTGGGATCGATGTTGTGATGGGCAACGTACAGGTCGATGGCCAGTTCCAACTCGGCCACGCTGGTGAAGCTGTCGCGCCGGATGCGCTTGTCGGTGATGTCGCGGAAGAAGCGCTCGACCATGTTCAGCCACGAGGCGCTGGTCGGGGTGAAGTGCATGACGAAGCGCGGGTTGCGAGCCAGCCACTTCTGCACTTCGGGGTGGGTGTGCGTGGCGTAGTTGTCCACGATCAGATGCAGGCTCAGGTGCTTGGGCGTACTGCGGTTGATCAACCGCAGGAACTTCAGCCACTCGCTGTGGCGGTGCCGCGGCTGGCACATCGAGATCACGCTGCCGTCCAGGGTGTTGAGCGCCGCAAACAGCGTGGTCGTGCCGTGGCGCTTGTAGTCGTGGGTCACGGTGCCGGCACGACCGCGCTTCATCGGCAGGCCCGGCTACGTGCGGTTCAGCGCCTGGATCTGGCTCTTCTCGTCGCAGCTGAGCACCAGGGCGTGTTCGGGCGGGTTCATGTACAGGCCCACCACGTCCAGCAGCTTGTCCTCGAAGCGGGGGGCACGCGAGAGCTTGAAGGTCCGGCTCAGGTGCGGCTTCAGGCCGTTGCTCTGCCAGACACGGCGGATGGTCGTCGCACCTACGCCCAGGTGCTCGGCCAGCGTGCGGGTGCTCCAGTGCGTGGCGTTGAACGGCTTGTCGTGCGTAATAGTCCGACGAGCACCGTTGCTGGCGGCTTCGTAGGTCAGACGTCGACGAGATGTCTGAGTAGTTCGAAGGCGACTCGCCACTTCTGACCATCGCAGTCGAGCGTGGCGGTGTGTTGATTGATGCGCACGATCAGACCCACGCGGTGCTGGAAGTTCTTGTCGGTGAAGCTCACCCGGTTGCCGACGCGGAAGTCGGCGCGACCGGCGACCTCTGGTGGCGGAGTTGGCCTGGTAAGTTCGACGTCTGCAGGTGTGGGGCTACTTTCGGTTGACGTCGCGGTCGGCTCGGTGAGGATCGCCGCGTAGTGCACTTTGAAGGCCTTGCTGTAGCCCGCGTCCTGTATGGCCACGTGGTCCCCGTGCATCCCGAGGACTTTTGCCGGGCGCGACTTCCCGTCTGTCCAGTGGAGGTACTGGATCTGCTGGCCGGTGTGCAGCTGCGCACGTACCTGGACGATGCGTCGTGGGTCGGCCAACAGTTGCTCGATGACCCAGCTGAGCTGGTACAGCTCGGCGCTGGTCGCCATGGGCAGCTCTTCGATCAGTTTGATGCGCATGAGCACATTCTGCCCATGCCCGCCGGGCCTACGCTCAGGCCGCCAACGGCATGTCCTTCGCGCTGGCGTCGTCCTCCCACTTCGCGGCAACCGCCCACGGCAGCAACTCGTCGATGCGGTTGATCGGGTGCTCGGCGATGCGCTCGAGGACGTGGCGCAGGTAGCGCTGCGGGTTGATCCCGTTCAGCTTGGCCGTGCCCAGCAGCGTGTACATCACCGCCGCCGTGTGGCCGCCCGCATCCGAGCCGACGTGCAAGTAGTTCTTGCGTCCGATGGCAATCACTGGGTCATTCTGCCCATGTCGGGCAGGAAGTTGAAGTCTTCTACCGCTGGCAT
>JACZKT010000033.1 GCA_014859905.1 Rubrivivax sp. | reverse complement strand
CGCATCCGGCTCTCGGACAAGACCTCACGCCTTCGCCCACGACCCGCCGTGCTTCAAGTTGGTCAGGCGCACGAGCCCGAAGTGCTCGTATAGGTGCTGGAGTGGATAGCTCCCGCCCCGCCGTCGCCTGAGTTTGTACTTGTTGCGCAGCCACCGGCGCAACCGCGGTGCGGTGTAGTTGTCGAGTGCTCGATACGCCTGGCTGATGGTCCCTACTTGGAAGTAGTTCGCCCAGCCACGCAACGCGCGATTCAACTGCGCCACCTTCACCGTGGTCTCTTGCCAACCCGTCTTCAGATCGGTCAGGTCGTGGACCTTCTCGACCATGCGGCGGATACTCTTCTTGGACGGCCACATGCCCAGCCGGGCCTTGCCGGTCGTCTTCGAATACACCCGCCCGAACGTGTACCCCAGGAAGTCGAACTGCCCTTGCGGGACCTTGCAGATTCGTGTCTTCTCTTCGTTGACCGTCAGCTTCAGCTTGCCCATGATCTCGCGCATTCGAGACAGCGCCTCTTCGGCCTTGCCCTTCCTGCACAGGATCACGAGATCGTCGGCGTAGGTCACGATCCGACTGCCAAGGCTTTGCTCCAGTCCGAGCTTCTTCCACCCCAGCACGAACCGGCGCATGTACAGATTGGCCAGCAGTGGTGAGATGGGTGAGCCCTGCGGAATGCCGCGCCGCTGATCCTTGGCCTCGGTCGTGCGCGTCTTCCGTCCTCGGTCGTCGGTCTCCTCCACGGCGCATTCCAGCCACATCTTGATCAGATGCAGCACACGCGCATCCACGATGCGCCGCGCGAGCGACAACATCAGTTCGGCATGTGGAATGGACCCGAAGTAGTCGGCGAGGTCGGCGTCTACGACTTCCGGGCGGCCTCGGAACAGCGTCTCCTGCACCTCGATCACCGCCTGCTGGGCGTTGCGGCCCGGCCGGTAGGCGTACTGCTCGGGTGGAAGGTCGGCTTCGAAGATCGGCTCCAGCACCAGCATCGCTGCTGTCATGCAGACCCGATCCCGCAGGGTCGAGATGCCCAGCGGCCTGAGTTTGCCGTTGGCTTTCGGTATGAACACTCTTCTGATGGGGTCCGGTCGGTACGTCTTTCCCCTGAGCGCAAGCGCCAGTTCGCCGAGCCACCGCTGCACGCCATACGCCTCGACATCCGCGAAGTTCTGGCCGTCCACGCCCGGTGCGCCCTTGTTGGAGCGGCACTGGGCCCAGGCATGGGCCAGGATGTCCTCGCGGCTGATCTTGTCGTACAGCGCGTAGAAGCGGTAGCCGGCTTCGGCCTTCGCTTTCGCGTGTAACGCCATCTGCAGTTTCTGAACGCTGATCGGAGTTGATAGGTTGCCCAATCTCCAGGTCCCTCACCACGTACTGCGTCTGTCTTGAACTGAGGCCCCTTCCCTCCACCGGCATTACCCGGCTTCAGCGGTACTACGGGCCTCTCCGCCACCCCAGGGCGCCCGGCCTGTCCGTCACCGGAGTCCGGTTGGTCGTCCCCGACCACGCCCAGGGGCTTCCCGTGTTGCGCGCGCTTTCCTTGTGTACGTGCTGTCGCCACTACCCCGGCACAGCCACTGGCGGCACTGCTTCGCTCATCCGTCCAGTGATGTCAGCCTTCCCCGAAAGGGTCGCCGGGTCGGCCTGTGCAATGTCAATTTCGAGGCTTGCTCAGCGTTCACTCGCGTTACGGCCCGCACACTCGCGCTGCCACCTTTGCGTGGCACGCTTACCCGAAGGCTTCAGACATTTCGTCACCTCCATGCCTGCTCCGGTTGCTTCCGGCTGGAGCGGTTGCCGGGCGGGGTTTGCACCCGCTGGAAAGCGCCGCCTTTTCACGGCGCACACCCTTCACCGACATTCACTGCGTTGAATTGGTCGCCTCAAAGCAGCCGTTCGCATGTCGTGTCTCCCGACCATTCGATCGCAATCGAGCAGGCAGAACATCTCGTCGTTGAGCGGCGCTGGCTGCGTCGAGGCGTCACGGTAGATGCGCGACAGCTCGGCGTCTGGCTTGTGCTGGCTCATCGTGCGGTCGACGCGGTGTACCCCCTGCATCACCGCGACCGCCACTTCGCCGGCACGGCGCTGCTCGCACAACAGGTCCACTCGCACGGTGGTGCAAATGATGGCCTGTTTGACCTCGCGCCTCCCCCGGCTACCAGGCAGCCTGACGCTCAAAATCGAGACTGCACTGGGTGGCTTGGCGTTGGCGAACAGCATGGTCGCGAGGCCTCCTGTTCAGGGATTCACTGCGATCTGGGCGGAAACTTAAAGGCCGGGGCCGTGCCGAGCGGTGAGCGCTGGTTCGGGTGTGCGTGCAGATACATATGGGCCGGCGGGCGCGAGAGTGAAGTCGTTCACTCTTTAGCGGCGTGACCGGCGTGTCGCCCGCCTGGCAGCGTGAGCGCCGCTCCCGCCGCGGCTGTATCGGGGGACAAATGCGCGCGCCCTTGCGTGGGAAGCCAGGGAAGTCGGTCCTTGGCGATGGAGTTTCGTCCTCGCGAGTTCTGGCTCTAGACTTCACTTCAGTGTGTCGCGTGGGCCATTCGCCGTTGGTGAAGGGCATTCTTCCACGGCTAGTCGCCTCGATTCGGGTTCGATTGCGGGAGTGTCACCATGGCCTACAAGGACGTCTTTCGCTACTTCCGTGAGGACTATGAAAAGGGTCACTCCAAGTCCAGCGCTTATCTGTTGGCCCTGCTATGCCATTACGTCTACGACGGCAGACCACCCGGTGCCGGGCCATTCGAATCGGACTTCAAGTCTCTCGTGCAGGCGCTGAGCGCGACAGACCCGTTTGAAGTGCTGACCCTCACTGAAGCCGGTCCGTTTCCCTACGACACCGAGGCGGTCGTCCTGTCCAACGCGCGTCTCATACTTGTGGTCTTCCGTGGAACTGAGGGCGCCACTGCCTTCCGGGATTGGCTCACCAACGGCAAGCACTTAATGCACGCCTGCCCTGCCTCATGGGGAACGGTGAAGGCCCATCGGGGCTTCTACAACGCCCTGAGTACGGTCTATCAGGGGGTTCGCAATGAAGTACGCAGCCGGCGCTCCAACGCCCAGAAGGTGTTTCTCGCCGGGCACAGCCTGGGCGGCGCGCTGGCAACGCTGTGTGCCTACCGATTCGAGAAAGTGGGCGGGGTTCCGGTGACGGGCGTTTACGCATTCGGGTCACCGCGTGTGGGCGACATCGGATTTGCCAACGCCTACAACAATCTGCTGAAGGACAGGACCTTCCGCTGGGTAAAGAATCTGGACTTCGCCTCCAAGCTGCCGGCGTTTGCCGGGCCTCCACTGCCCTCCACGCAGTATCACCACGTCGGCCAACTCAACTTCATCAACGCGAAGGGAAAAATCGAGATGGACGCCGTGGATTCGAATCCGGGTCTTGGGTACAACACGACGGACCATGACATGTCCGTGTACGTGAAGGTGATGCAAAGCCACTACTGTCCGGTTAAACGCCTAGCGTCGCGGCGATTCGCAAGCATTGGCGCGGCCTAGCGCCCGATTTCGTTTGGTGCCGATTTGAACTTCGTTTTCAAGAAACTGCGTACTTTCCCGGGATTGACTTTTGCGCAAGAGCGCCACCGCCGCCGTTGAGACAGCTCCCTTGCGCAATTAGCAGTCGTCAACGTCTACAGATGTCTACACTTCTCGACCACCCACGAACTTGATGAAACCTAGCATTCATGCGGCTTCCAAGCTGCTGCGTCCACATCCAAATAATGCAGTCACGCCAAGTCATTGATTCTGTTTGCTTTTATGCCGGACACTAGTGATGCAAAGCAGGCTGTCAACCGTCACGCGAAAGAGTGCCAGCGACCCCGACTATCTCGTTCGTGGCGATGTGCCCGTCACAGGCTTGTACTGACGCCGCACCGCCCCGGGCCCCGAGGATAGTGAGGCTGGCGGCCGCGACCAACGGGGGCAGACCGGTCAGGGCCCAATACTGTTCTGTTAGTTGAAGAATGGTCTGGACGGATCGCCTGGTAACCAATGCCGCACGGCCTGGATTTGGGTGTCGGCGCTCGGGCCATCGGCGGCAGCGATCGCGCGCGGCGCTTCCCTGCTGGACGGACGAACGAAGACGCGGCCCAGCGGGCGGCGCCACACCGGTTCAGGATGGCGGACGCATTGCGGCAACGATCACGTATTCGGCCGGCACGCGATAACCCGCGCCGTCGCGCCACGGCGCAATCGCCTCGAGGTAGCGCGCCCGCACCCGTTGACGCACCGACTGGTCGAATCGCGACCAGGCCAGCGCGACGGGCCCTCCGACGAACGCTGCGTCGCAGGCCTCGTCCGCGTCTGCGTAGTCCAGCGAGTCGTCGCGCCGCCGTTGCGCGATGACCTGCAGCCCGACCGAGGCACAACAGCGTCCCAGCGCCTCGTCCTGACCGAGGCGGAAAAACAGTGGGCAGACTTCGCTGCGCACCTCGGCGTCGACGATGCCGAACAACGGTGCCCACCCGCAGCGCACACGTTCGCCCCACACGGCCAGCACGGCCCGGCCCCCCGGGCGCAGCACACGATGCAGTTCGCGCAGCGCGGTTTCGGGGTCGGGAACGTACATCAGGCCCAGCGAGCACAGAGCGACGTCGAAGCCGGCGTCGGGCAGCGTGAGCTGCTCGGCGCCCATGCGTTCGAAGCGGGCTTGGCCGAGGGCGAGAGCCTCAGCACGCTGCTGGGCGGCCCGCACCATCGCGTCCGCGATGTCGATGCCCAGCACACGCCCGGCCGGCCCGACCGCCCTGGCCGCAGCCACCGATACAACGCCCGTGCCGCAGGCCACGTCGAGCACGGCTTCGCCGGGGCTCAAGGCGGCCATGCTCAGCAACTCACCCTGAACACCGGCGAGCGGCCCGTGCCAATGGCGCGCGTAGGCGTCTACGGCCCGGTCCCAGCCGTAGCGCTGTACCCGCCGTTGCAGGCGGGCGTCCATCGTCCCGCTCATGCCCGCGTCAAGACGACCTCGAGGTACTCGCTGGGCACGACCAAAGATCCCGGGCCGGCGCGATTCAGGCCGTTGAGCAACTCGGTCAGCTCACCGGCCAGCGCCTCGGCCTTCTCAGGGGACTGCACCGAGAAGACTTTGTTCACTGGCCCGTACCAGGTGCGGAAGACCTCGATGAAGTGCGCCGCCGAGCGGTAGCGGAAAGTGAAGTGGAGCGGTCTGGCATGCACCGCTGCGGCTGCGTCGCCGAACAGGGTGCGCAGATGCGCCTCGGTGCCCCACAGCGATGGTGCCTGCACGCCCGCCGGCGGCGGCACGTAGCGGCCGAGCACCTTGAACATGCGGCCGATCAGGCTGTCGGGCGTCCAGTTCGCCAGGCCGATGCGGCCGCCGGGGCGCACGACGCGGGCAAGCTCCGCAGCAGACTTGACATGGTCGGGCGCGAACATCACGCCGAAGGTCGAGACAACGGCATCGAAGCTGGCGTCGCCGAACGGCAGTGCCTCGACATCGGCCACCTGGAAGGTGACGTCGAGCCGTTCAGCGCGCGCCCGCTCGGCACCACGTTCGAGCATGCTGCCCACGTAGTCGGCGGAGGTGACCACGCAGCCGCGGCGCGCGGCGGCGAGCGTCGCATTGCCGTTGCCGGCAGCAACGTCGAGCACCCGTTCGTCGGTCTTCAGGTCGCAGGCCTCGGCGAGCGACTCGCCGACGATCTGCAGGGTGGTGCCGATGACGGCGTAGTCGCCGGTGCTCCAGGCCGCTTGCTGGCGGATCTTGAGGGCGGCAAAGTCGACGGGAGCGTTCATGGTCAGATCTCCGATGAGTTGTAGGCGCAGCCCAATGTCATGGCAGCGCGTACGGCTGTCCTGCCTGCGCGTCGGCTGCACCTGCCCATGCGTCCGCAGGTGCGTTGCCGGCTGACCCAACGTCCGCCGTGACTGTCCGCGCGTCCGCGGGCTGTGCCCGTCGCTGGTCTTTGGGCGGTGGACGCACCAGAATCCTTGTC
>JACZKT010000032.1 GCA_014859905.1 Rubrivivax sp. | reverse complement strand
GATCACACCCCGCCCGACGTGGAGATCCTTCAGGGCATGGGGCAGATCGCGGCCGCGGCCCACTCGCCGTTCATCGCCGCCACCGCCCCGACGCTGATGAACATGGACAGTTGGCAGCAGTTGGGCGACCCGCGCGACCTGACGAAGATCTTCCAGACCCCCGAGTACGCCCCGTGGCGCAGCCTGCGGGACAGCGAGGACAGCCGGTTCGTCGCGCTGACCATGCCTCGGTTCCTTTCCCGCCTGCCATACGGCGCCAAGACCAGCCCCGTCGACGACTTCGACTTCGAGGAAGACACCGAAGGCGCCGACCACAGCAAGTATTGCTGGTCGAACTCGGCATTCGCGATGGGCGTCAACGTCAACCGGGCGTTCAAGCTTTACGGCTGGTGCTCGCGGATTCGCGGCGTGGAGTCCGGAGGCATGGTTGAGGGCCTGCCCTGCCACACCTTCCCGACCGACGACGGCGGCGTGGACATGAAGTGCCCGACCGAGATCGCCATCACCGACCGCCGCGAGGCCGAACTGGCAAAGAACGGCCTGATGCCGCTGAGCCACTGGAAGAACACGGACTACGCGGTGTTCATCGGCGCCCAGACGCTTCACAAGCCGGCCGAGTACGACGACCCCGACGCGACGGCCAACGACAACCTCGGCAGCAGGCTGCCGTACCTCTTCGCCTCGTGCCGGTTCGCCCACTACCTCAAGTGCATCGTGCGCGACAAGATCGGCTCCTTCAAGGAACGCGACGAAGTGGCGCGCTGGCTCGGCGGCTGGATCGCCCAGTATGTCGATGGCGACCCGGCGCGTTCTTCGGAGGCCTACAAGGCCACGCATCCGCTGGCTGCGGCCGAGGTGGTGGTTGAAGAAGACCCGTCCAACCCCGGCTACTACAGCTCCAAGTTCTTCCTTCGGCCGCACTACCAGCTCGAAGGTCTGACGGTTTCCTTGCGGCTCGTTTCCAAGTTGCCCTCGGCGAAGGCGGCTTGACCGCCTTCACCACGTCGCACCTTCCTATCCTTCTCTGGCTGCGCAGTTGAAGGCGCCCTCTGAAAAGGGTGTGTATCGCAGTATTCAACGCCCCCCTGTGGGCACAAGGAGAGCATCTTGGCAGTAGACATGTTTCTGAAGATCGACACCATTGACGGCGAGACCGTCGATTCGGCCATGAAGGCAGACAAGGCCATCGATGTCCTGGCCTGGAGCTGGGGCGTATCGCAGTCCGGCACGACGCACATGGGTGGTGGTGGCGGCAGCGGCAAGGCCAATTTCCAGGATCTTTCCATCACCAAGTACATCGACTCCGCGTCTCACGCCTTGCTGCTCGGGTGCGCCACCGGTGAGCACTTCATCAAGGCCGTGTTGACGGTGCGCAAGGCCGGCAAGACCCAGCAGCCCTACGTGACCATCACGATGGAAGAAGTGATCATCTCGTCGGTCAGCACAGGCGGGTCGGGCGGAGAAGACCGGCTGACCGAGAACCTCTCGCTCAACTTTGCCAAGATCAAGTTCGAGTACTTCTACCAGGACGAAAAGGGTGTGGTGAGCAAGACGCCAAAGGCCTTCACCTACAACATTGCGGAAAACACCAAGGAAGGTTGATTCCGCCGCCTCGTCATGACGACAGGTCCGGCACTGGCGGCTTCCCGCTCCAGGCCGGACGCTCTACCGAACCGGGGAAGGTGCGATGGCCCGTTCCGACATGTTCTTCAAGGCCACCGGGCAACGCTCCGGCGAGATCGTTGGCGAGTCCAGCGACAAGCAATTTCCGAGGCAGATCGACGTCGTCGGCTGGAGCTGGGGCATGACCGCCCCGACGGCGGTCGGCGGCGAGCGCACGGGGCGTACCCTGATGCGCGAAGTCAAGCTCGTCAAGCGCGTGGACAAGGCTTCCACGGCCTTGATGTCGGTGATGAAGAACAACGAGATTCTGACAACTGCCGTGTTGTCGGTCCGCAAGGCGGGCGGACAGGCCGCCTTGCCGTACTTCGTGATGACGCTGACGGACGCGCGTGTCATCGGCTACGAGGTGCAGTCTGGCTACTCCGAGGACGGGGCGCCCGTGCTCACCGAAGACATCGCGCTCGCCTTCAGGGTGGTGAAAATCGACCACCAGGTGCAAAGCGAAAGCGGCGGCAGCCTCGGTGCATCCAGTTTCGAGGGCCAGTCCGCCCCTGTCTGACCGGAATCTTGATGACCCACCCCACTCCTGCAGAACAAGCCCTGAAAGAGGGCGATGCGCTGCGCGCCCTCAAGCTGCTGACCGAACAGGTGCGCACAGCGCCGCAGAACGCCAAGCTGCGTGTCTTCATGTTCCAGCTGCTGTGCGTGCTGGGGCAATGGGACCGGGCACTGAACCAGCTCAACGTTTCGCTC
This sequence comes from Rubrivivax sp., assembly GCA_014859905.1. Classification (GTDB taxonomy): domain Bacteria; phylum Pseudomonadota; class Gammaproteobacteria; order Burkholderiales; family Burkholderiaceae_C; genus Rubrivivax. The sequence goes on along the minus strand of JACZKT010000032.1, from coordinate 12,560 downwards.
GAACTCGACCCCGCCACCTTGCCGATGGTGCAGACCTACCGTGAGGCGATCGCCTGCGAAACGCTGCGCCTGCAGGTCTTTGCCGGCCAGAAGGCACCGATGCTCTTTGGCGAACCCGAGACCTGGATCGCCTTGCTCATCGAAGCGCTGCTGCGCGAGGGCCGCGGCGAGGCCGAGGCGGCGCGGCAGTTGCGTGAACAGGGCCTGGAACAGGCCCCCGCCACCCCGGGCACTGCCGACGGCAAGCCCTTTGCCTGGATCGCCGACGCCGACACGCGGCTCGGGCCGACGATCGAAGCCGTCATCAACGGCCGCTACTACTGGTTGCCCTGGAACCGCCTGGCCAAGGTCGACATCGATGCGCCCGAGGATCTGCGCGACGCGATCTGGATGCCGGCGCATTTCGAGTTCACCAATGGCGGCGACGTCGTCGGCCTGATCCCGACCCGCTACCCGGACACCGTGCTGGCCAGCGGCGACGCCCTGGCCCTGTCGCGGCAGACGGACTGGCGTGAGACCTCGCCCGGCGTCTACATCGGCCTGGGCCAGCGCCTGATCACCACCGACAACGCCGAGTTCCCGCTCATGGACCTGCGCTCGGTCGTGCTCGAATCGGCCGCCGGCTGATCGCGGCGCGCGCGGCGACCCATGGCCAACCTGCGCGCCCAGGATCGCCTGCAACCGGCTCTGCTGGACCGCCTCACCGACGATGCACCCGAGTCGAAGGTCGAGGCCGTCGATGCCCGCGTCATCAACCGCAACCGCATGCGCGATCTCGTGCTGCGCGACCTGGCCTGGCTGTTCAACGCCACCGCGCCCGGCGCGTCGTCGGTGGACTGGTCGGGCGCCGAACACGCGCACAGGTCGGTGCTGAACTACGGGCTGCCCGCACTGTCGGGGCAGACGGCGTCGACCGTCGACCCGCTGGTGCTGCAGTCGCGCGTGAAGCAGGCCATCCTCGACCACGAGCCGCGCATCCTGCCCGCCACGCTGTCGGTCGAGGCGGTGGTCACGGACGCGCAGATGGACCACCACAACCAGATCGGTTTTCGCATCAGCGGCCAGCTCTGGGCCCAGCCGGTGCCGCTGGAACTGCTGCTGCACACCGACATCGACCTCGAGACCGGCCGCGTCGCGGTGCGTGAGCTGGACCGCTGAGCCCGATGGACCCCCGACTGCTGCGCTACTACAACGAGGAGTTGCGGCATCTGCGCGAGATGGGTGGTGAATTCGCGCAGCAGTTCCCCAAGATCGCCGCTCGCCTGGGCATGGAGGGTCTGGAGGTCACCGACCCTTACGTCGAGCGGCTGCTGGAAGGCTTCGCGTTCCTTGCCGGACGCATCCAGCTCAAGCTCGACGCCGAGTTTCCGCGCTTCACGCAACGGCTGCTGGAGATCGTCTATCCGCAATTCCTGGCGCCGACGCCGGCGATGCTGATCGCCCAGGTGCAGCCCGATCTCGTCGACTCCAGCCTCGCCGCCGGGCTGACACTGCCGCGTGGCAGCGTCATGAACAGCCAGGCCGGCAAGGCCGGCGCCACGACTTGCGAGTTCCGCACCGCGCACGCGCTGACGATGTGGCCGCTGGAGCTGACGCAGGTCGAGTACTTCACCCACGCCGCCGACCTGCCGATGGCCGCCGTGCCCGAGTGGCGCAAGTACCGCGCCGGCCTGCGCCTGCGGCTGCGCACCACGGCCGGGCTCGACTTTTCCCAGCTCGCGCTGGAAGACCTGCGGCTGCACTTTGCCGGCATCGACGACGTGGCATTGCGATTGCACGAGCTGGTCTGCGGGCACGCCCTGGGCGTGCTCGTGCTGCCCAGCCGCCGGCCGGCCGCCTGGCACGAAGCGATGGACAGCGACTGCATCGAGCCGGTGGGCTTCGAAGACGAACAAGCGCTGCTGCCGCAGACGCTGCACGGCTTCGAGGGCTACCGCCTGATGCAGGAGTACTTCGCCTTCCCGCCGCGCTTCCTGTTCTTCGACCTCTGCGGCATCGGCAGCCTGCTGCGGGCTCGCGGCGGCACCGAAGTCGACATCGTGATCCTCTTCACGCGCGCCGACAACGCGCTGCTGCAGTCGGTGGATGCCGGCAGCCTGGCGCTGAACTGCGTGCCGGCGATCAACCTGCTCGACAAGCGCTGCGACCGCATCCACGTCGCACCCGACAGCGCCGACTTCCACGTCGTGCCCGACCGCACGCGGCCGATGGACTACGAGGTGCACTCGGTCACCGAAGTGCTGGGCTACGGCACCGGCGTCAAGAACGAGTGGCGCTTCCTGCCCTTCTACAACGCCTTCCACACCGAAGACCGCGGCCACGACGCCTACTACTCGGTGCAGCGCGAGCCGCGCCTGCTGTCGCAGGCGCAGCAGCGCGACGGACCGCGCACGTCCTACATCGGCACCGAGGTCTTCCTGTCGGTGGTGGACGCCCACGAAGCGCCGTTCCCGGCCGACCTGCGCCAGATCGGCGTGCGTGCGCTGTGCACCAACCGCGACCTGCCGGTGTTGATGCCGGTGGGCAACGCCAAGGGCGACCTCACCCTGGCACAGACCGCGCCGGTGAAGTCGATCAGCGTCATCAAGGGTCCGTCGCGCCCGATGTCGGCCATGCGCGAGGGCAAGCTGGCCTGGAAGCTCATCAACCAGCTGTCGCTGAACCACCTGTCGCTGACCGACACCGATGCCGACAAGGGCGCCGCCGCCTTGCGCGAAATCGTGCGCCTGTACGCCCCGTCGGGGGATGCGGGGGCGCAGCGCCAGGTCGACGGCCTGCGTTCGGTGCAGATGCAGCCCGTGGTGCGCCGGCTGCCGATGCCGGGGCCGATCACCTTCGGCCGTGGCGTAGAGATCAAGGTCGAAGTCGACGACCTGGCCTTCGAGGGCGCGAGTGCCTTCCTGCTCGGCTGCGTGCTCGAGCGCTTCATGGCCCGCCATGTGTCGATGAACGGCTACACGCAGATGCGGCTGCACTCGCACGGCCGCGGCGACATCCTGATCGGGAGGCCGCGATGCGGGACGCGTCCGATCCTGTGATGCCGGCCACCGCCGCCGACGTGTTTCGGGCCATCGCCGACGAACCGCACCGCTGGGACTTCTACCAGGCGATGCGTCTGATCGACGCCCGGCATCCGGACAAGCCGCGCCTGGGCACGGCGCGCCGGCCGGTCGACGAGCCGGTGCGCCTGGGCCAGGCGCCCGACCTGTCGTTCGCCCCCACCAGCATTGCCGGCCTGCACCCGGCCGACCGCAGCGGACGGCCGCGAATGGAGGTGCGCTTCTTCGGCCTCTTCGGCCCCAACGGGCCGCTGCCCTTGCACATGACGGCCTACGCCCGCGAGCGCAAGCTGCACAAGGGCGACGAGACCCTGGTCCGTTTTGCCGACATCTTCCACCACCGGCTGCTGCTGCTGTTCTACCGCGCCTGGGCGCAGTCGCATCCCACGGTCAGCCTGGACCGCCCGGGCGAAGACCGCTTCGCCGACTACGTCGGCTCGCTGATCGGCGCCGGTGGCCCCGAATGGCTGGCCCGCGACGCCGCGCCCGACCACGCCCGCCTGGCCTTCGCCGGCGTGCTGTCGCGCCAGGTGCGCAATGCCGATGGGCTGGCCCGCCTGCTGTCCGACTTCCTGGGCAAGCAGGCGCGGGTCGAGCAGTTCGTCGGCCGCTGGATGCCCTTGCCAGAGGCCGAGCGCACGCGCATCGGCCGCCGCGGCGTGTCGCGCCGCCGCTCGACTTCGCAGTTGGGGGCCACGGCCGTGCTCGGGCGCACCGTGTTCGACCGCCAGCACCACTTCCGCATCCACATCGGGCCGCTGGACCTGCCGGCCTTCGAAGCGCTGCTGCCGGTGGGCAGCGCGCTGCCGGCGCTGCAGTCGCTGGTCAAGCTGTACGTCGGCCTGGAATTCGGCTGGGACCTGCGCCTGGAACTCAAGCGTGCACAGGTACCGGCGTGCCGGCCCGGCCGCTACGGGCGACTGGGCTGGACGACCTGGCTGGGCGCACCGCGCGGCGAGCGGCCGGCAGCACTGAATCTCGACCCCAAATCAACGCACCCCTGAAAGGAAGTCCCATGGCGGAGATCAACCGCGTCACCCTCTTCGGCAAGCTCAACCAGCCGACCTACAAGACCGTCGAAGGCGCCACGGTGTTCTGCAAGCTGCGCGGCAACCCGTATGTGGAGCTGGAACACTGGCTGGCGCAGGTGCTGCAGAGCGCCGATTCCGACTGGCATCGCGTCATCAAGCATTACCAGCTCGACATGTCGGCGCTGGCCAAGGATCTCACCACCGCGCTCGACCGCCTGCCGCGCGGCGCGACCAGCATCTCGGGCATCGCCGAGAACATCGCCGACGCCATCGAGCGCGGCTGGGTCTACGGCACGCTGCTGTACGGCGACAACGTCGTGCGCAGCGGCTACATGCTGGTGGGCATGCTGAAGACGAAGAACCTGCGCAACGCGCTCGTCGCCATCAGCCGCCAGTTCGAGAAGCTCAAGGTCGAGGACGTCTCCGACGCGCTGCCGAAGGTGATCGCCGGCTCGCCGGAAGACGGGCAGGGGGCCAGCGACGGTTCTTCGGGTGCCGCCGGCGGCGCCGCTCCGGGTGAAGCCAGCGGCGCCATCGCGCCGGCGGCGATGGGCAAGCAGGAGGCGCTGAAGAAGTTCACCGTCGACCTCACCGAGCAGGCGCGCAGCGGCAAGATGGACCCCATCGTCGGCCGCGACGACGAGATCCGCCAGGTCGTCGACATCCTGATGCGGCGGCGCCAGAACAACCCGATCCTGGTTGGCGAGGCCGGTGTCGGCAAGACAGCGGTGGTGGAAGGTTTTGCGCAGCGCATTGCTCGCGGCGACGTGCCGCCGAGCCTGAAGGACGTGGAACTGCGCGCCCTCGACGTCGGCCTGCTGCAGGCCGGCGCCAGCATGAAGGGCGAGTTCGAGCAGCGGCTGCGCAGCGTCATCGACGAAGTGCAGGGCAGCCCGAAGCCGATCATCCTGTTCATCGACGAGACACACACCCTGGTGGGCGCCGGCGGCGCCGCCGGCACCGGCGACGCGGCCAATCTGCTCAAGCCCGCGCTGGCGCGCGGCACGCTGCGCACCATCGGCGCCACCACCTTTGCCGAGTACAAGAAGCACATCGAAAAGGACCCGGCGCTGACGCGGCGTTTCCAGACCGTGCAAGTGGACGAGCCCGATGAGCCCAAGGCCATCCTGATGATGCGCGGCGTGGCCAGCACGATGGAAAAGCACCACAAGGTGCAGATCCTCGACGAGGCGCTGGAAGCGGCCGTGAAGCTGAGCCACCGCTACATTCCGGCGCGCCAGTTGCCCGACAAGAGCGTGAGCCTGCTCGACACCGCCTGCGCGCGCGTCGCGGTGAGCCTGCACGCCACGCCGGCCGAGGTGGACGACTCGCGCAAGCGCATCGAGGCGCTGGAAACCGAGCTCGGCATCATCGGCCGCGAGAAAGCCATCGGCATCGACATCGGCAAGCGCGAGACCGAGGCCAACGAATTGCTCGCCGCCGAGCGCGCCCGACTGGCCGAGCTGGACGCGCGCTGGAACAGCGAGCGCGAACTCGTCGACCAGCTGCTCGAGTTGCGTGCCAAGCTGCGCGACGGCATTCGCCCGGTGGAAGGCACGGGCAGCAAGCTCGAGGCCGACGCGGCGGAAGCCGCCGCGGCCGAGGGCCTGACCGATGCCGACCGTGAGGCCGAGCGCGTCACCCAGCTCGCGCAGCTGAAGGAAGTGCAGGACAAGCTGACTGCTCTGCAAGGCGAGACGCCGCTGATCCTGCCCACCGTGGACTACCAGGCGGTGGCCGCGGTGGTGGGCGACTGGACGGGTATCCCGGTCGGCCGCATGGCGCGCAACGAGATCGAGACGATCCTGAAAGTGGCCGACAGCCTGGCGCAACGCGTCATCGGCCAGGACCATGCGATGCACATGATCGCCAAGCGCATCCAGACCAGCCGCGCCGGCCTGGACAACCCGAGCAAGCCGATCGGCGTGTTCATGCTGGCCGGCACTTCCGGCGTCGGCAAGACCGAAACGGCACTCGCGCTGGCCGAGGCGCTGTACGGCGGCGAGCAGAACCTGATCACCATCAACATGAGCGAGTACCAGGAGGCGCACACGGTGAGCACGCTCAAGGGCGCGCCTCCGGGCTACGTGGGCTACGGCGAAGGCGGTGTGCTGACCGAGGCGGTGCGCCGCAAGCCCTATAGCGTGGTGCTGCTCGACGAAGTGGAAAAGGCCCACCCCGACGTGCACGAGATGTTCTTCCAGGTCTTCGACAAGGGCTACATGGAAGATGGGGAAGGGCGCTTCATCGACTTCAAGAACACGCTCATCCTGCTGACCACCAACGCCGGCACCGAGCTGATCGCCGGCCTGTGCAAGGACCCCGAGCTGATGCCCGACCCCGAGGGCATGGCCAAGGCGCTGCGCGAACCGCTGCTGAAGATCTTCCCACCGGCATTGCTGGGCCGCTTGGTGGCGATTCCGTATTACCCGCTGAGCGACGAGATGCTGGGCAAGATCGTCAAGCTGCAACTCAACCGCATCAAGAAGCGGGTGGAAGCGCGGTACAAGATTCCGTTCGAGTATGGCGAGGATGTCGTCAAGCTGGTCGTTTCACGCTGCACCGAAAGCGAATCGGGGGGACGGATGATCGACGCGATCTTGACGAACACGATGTTGCCGGATATCAGCCGCGAGTTCCTGACGCGGATGATGGAGGGGACGGCGATTGAGCGTGTGCAGGTGGGCGTGTCGGATGCGGGCTTCACCTACGGGTTCAACGCCTCTGCTTGACGCGTCCTGACGATGCAGTTCGAGTGTCCCGTTCTTGCTTCCTGATTGGAAAGCCGCCTCGGTCACGCCCGGCGAGCGCGTGAGATACCGCGCAGGATCGCTGAGCTTGCCGTTCAAGATCAACCTTTCGCCGCAGCCTGCCGAAAATGTCCTGAAATACGCTCTGCGGCGGCTTATGTTCACGCCGGTTAACCCAACTTTCCTTTCGGCCGGCGGCCAGGCGCGCGACGAGGTGGTGGCTTCGGATCAGTTGCGCCCTGTTTCCAGTTGGAAATAGTTGTCCAAACAAGCCAAACGAAACCCGCCAGCGCGGCGGGAGTTTACTGTTTGAAAACTCAATTCAGGAGAACACGCCATGGCAGCATTGGTAATTTGGGGCGAAGATGACCACGAGGTTCGGGCCAAGGCTTTGGCCACGACCTATAACACCATGGCGCAGAAGGTCAATGTCAAGCCGAAGAAGATCACGGGCCTCGAAACGCTGGTGTTTTGGGGCCATGGCGACCCTTCCGCCTTCTGCAGCTTGGAGGCGACGGCCTTTGTCGAACTCATCGCTGCCTGGAGAAAGCTTAACTCCGGTCTGCGCACCATCGAAATGCTCACGTGCAATGCCCGGCACAAACAATATGGATTCCCTGATTCCTATACCGAGCAAGTGGTGAAAAAGCTCACCAGGAAACATGCCGATATAAAATTCAAAGCCTTGCCAATCGCGATCACGAAAAGTGGCAATACCAGTGATTACTCGATTCTGAAATGGCACCCAGGCTCTGCAACGTGGGCCTACGTTGGTGCACCGGGCGAAGACAAGAATATGTTTGCGGCCTGTTTCAAACTGGAAGACTTCATGCCACCCCGAGGTGACCAGATCGGTTATGTCCGCGCCCTCGCCGCGCTGCAAGGCTTCAAGGCCATGACGATGACGCATCCCTTTGCGGTGAAATATAAGTATGACCAGAATCGAGTGGATAGATACAACACCGAGCTCGCCGGCGTGAAGAACGACGCTTACATCATCGCGGGGACCATCGGCATGCTGCGCTGGTGCCTGACCGAGATCAACTGATCGCCAGCGCCGGCACCGAACTGATCGCGAGCCTGTGCAGAGCCCCCGAGCTGATGGCTGCAGGCCAGCATCAGTTTCATGCCCGACGTGACACAGGGCTGCTGGCGCGATAAGAAAGTGTCACGCTCGCCCGGCATCGGGCTCACGCATGAATCGATACACGCGTGGAAAGATGTCCATGGTCTTCGCTGTTTCAGAGACAAGGAGAAGCTTGCCGATGTACTCATGCGCGACGACGAAGTCATGACCGCAGGTTTCCGACCATAACAATGAGGGGATCGGGATCAGGTTTCGCCTGCTGCCCTGCTCGCACTCGTTGACACCTTGAAAACGTCGAGGGACGGTTTGCCGAATCCAAGAGTGCGCCGATTCCGCTGACCACGAACATCAGCATCGACCTCGTCGCCAGCCGCCTGCAGACGATCCGGAAACTCGACTACATCATATGGACCTGGAGATTCTCAGATGCCACTTGGTATTGGCACACCCCTCCTCGCCTCCGACATGATGGCGGCGTCCGCATTGAAGGACGGAGGGGTCTTTCTGCCCACGGGACGCGGTGCAAGCGGCCTGGTGCTGAAGGCCGAGGCGAACATTTCTGGCGAGAGGATCAAGGCCACCTCGTCGGTCGTGCAGGCCATCGATCCCAGCATCAAGATGAAGCCACTGACGCAGTTGGCGGTCATGCAGCTCAAGCAGTGCCTTCCGGAAGTCGCTGCGGAAACTGACTTCACCAAAGTCGTCAACGGCATACGCAAACCGCTGTTCGAGAAGCTCTCGCTGAGGTACGCCAAGGACAACGCGACGCAGAAGGCCCCGACCGAAGCTGTCGGCTTCGTCGGCTTCGTCGACTTCATGACGGTGATCTCTCGTACCAAGCTGGGAGCCAACCTCAGCGGTGACGGCGCAAAGGTGTTCTGAGGTGGGACCCGTTAACAAGGTGAAAGGGGCAAGATCGTGATCAAGTACTCCAGACTGGGCGCTGACCTGCAACTCAACGAGATCGTATTCGCGGGCAGCCACGATGCGGCCATCACGAGCGGGGCAGAGAACGCCCAGACTCAGTCACTGGACATCCTCGGTCAGGCTCAGGCGGGCGTTCGCTTCTTCGACATTCGCATCGGGGCGGCGACGGTTGCAGGACCGGGTGGCCAAAAGGGTGTGGAACTCCGCGCCTTCCACGCGCAGTCTCTGGAAAAGGACCAGAAGACTCGCTTCTCGACCGATCTGGGGCGTAAGGTCACGGTCGAGCGCAACAAGCTCAAGCACGAGAGCATGGGCGAGGCTTGGGGCCTGGGCTTGACGAAGATCTTGCAGGACGCGAAGTCCTTCGTCGAGAGCGCCGATGGGAAGGACGAGTTCCTCATCCTGAAGTTCGACAAATGCAGCAACTGGCCGCTCATTGCCGAGGCTTGCCAGACCGTGCTCGGCAATCGGATCTTCTCGACCGCGGGCAACGTCAACACGATGAAGTTGAGTGATCTGGCGGGCCATGTCATCTGCGCTTTCATGACCCCGGGCTACAGCACGCTGAAGCTGCCCGGCCAGCGCGTGGGCATCACCCATATCAAGAACCTGTACAAGCCGCCAGACGGCTACGACGCGGGCTTCGACGGCCTTCAGTACTGGGGCGCGGGAGGAACGAAGATCAACAGCAAGGATTTCGACGCAAAGATACGGGAGAACATCGCCACGCAGACGAAGCTGCTGAAGGATGCTTCCACCGGCGTGCAGGCCAAGATGAAGGGCGTCATCAGGAAGAAGGTGAAGACCCCGGGGTGTGCTGCGGCGGACCCGAATGCGGTGGGCATGATGTACTGGACGACCACGGGCGTCTTCAAGAACATCAAGAAGCGCAACGACGTGATGTGGGACAAGGACCACATCGGCGGTCTGGACACCATCTGGACCAGCGGCTTCCAGGACTACATCAGCAATGCCCTTCCCGACAGTGTCGACGAGATGTCCTTCTCGTCCGGCGGCACGCTGAAGCTCTTCATGCCGAACATCGTGATGATCGATTTCGCCAACGCGCACAAGTGCGATCACATCTATGGTTTGAACACCATGGCCGGTGTCAAGCTGGTCGAGGTCTGTCGAAAGCTCGACATCCATGGTGGCAGAAACGGTTGACGGATCTCGCGGCGGGTAAGCTCTCAGGGGTGTCTGGATGACCAGGTTCAAGGTGACCGATGCGTCGCAACCGGCCGGCTATCACGGCCAGAAGCAGCAGTGGGTCGTGTGCAGCGGCTTCGCCGAAAGGGTCTCAATACAGTTGACCCCGATCCTCGTGACCCCGGCACTCAAGACATGCCGAGTGACTCCGTACGATGACGGCGCGGTAGTCGGCGAGTGGCTGGTCTCGCGCCGCAGCGCAAGCGGATCGGGTGAATCGTCGATGAGCGCCATCCGTCCTTGCCGACGTGGTGCTGCCCGACATCAGCCGGGAGTTGCCGACGCGGATGACAGCGGGCCACGCTATCGAGCAGATCGACATCGGTGTCCAGGACGGGAGTTCTTCCCCCCGCTGCGGTTGAGCCGCAGTGCAGGCGCCCAAGTTTGCGCGTGCGCGCCCTCTCAACGACCTTCAACCATAACGGGAACCGATCATGGCAAATGCCGATGAACTGCTGAAATGGGTCGATTACAACGACAGCACGGGCAAGAAGCTGGGCATCACACGCCAGGCCACGGCGGACCAGGTGTTTCTTCTGAGCGCGAAGAACGGCAAGGTCTACACGATCAGGTTCGAGAACAACTTCGCCAAGAAGCACCTCTACACATCGGCAAAGAAGATCGACAAGATCGAAGCGCGCGCGCGGCAATTGTTCAACGCGCCCGGCAGCCCGAAAGACAAGGGCAGGTCCTTCTTCATGACCATGGCCCAGAAGCAGCTGACGGAGGAGAAGTTCAAGAAGCAGATCGGTCACCGTTCCGGGTACGAGCAGGGCATGGCTTGCACCCGATGCAGGCACGACTGGTCGAAGCACTTCACCAAGAGCGGAAATCCGAAGGAGTCCGGCAAGATCTGCGACGAGCCCGGATGCGCGTGCACCGGCTGGGGCGGGGTCACCGAGGCCTACAAGGACAAGCGCACGGCACAGGGCAAGCCCGAGGTCAACCCGCTCGAGGGCACACCCACCACGAAGAACACGGTAATCTGGATGAACACGATCCCCAAGGCGACCTTCGAGGCCGTGGTCACCGACGCCATCATCGCCAAGGAAAACGCGCGCGCCGGCAAGAAGCCGGCCGAGGTGTGGGGCCAAGGTCACACGGGATTGGACGTCGATTGCGAACACATCGAGCTGGACTTCAAGATCCTCGCCTCGGTGGTCTATATCGACGGTACCGATCCAAGGAATTGGAAGCCCCGGCAGAAGGCCACTGTCAGCATCAAGACGCTCAAGTCGACCGACCCGAACAAGCCGAGTTACGCCATCGTTCACATGCATGCAGCATGAGTGCCTCACGGGCTGGGCCCTGGCCAGCATGACAGCGATGTCCTTGCACTCGGCCGATGGGGCGTCGCGTTCCGGTTCTAAGTACGACCGCCAGTTGATCGTTGCATTTATTGCCACGCCACAAGACGAGGCCACGCTGCGCCAAGCCGCGGCGCTGCACGGCAAGCATCGTGACCCGGTGTTGCCGTCCGAAGTGGTGCTGGTGTCCGGCGCCGTCGGTGACCATGGACTGCTGCGCGCCGAAGGCCTGGAGTCGCTCCGGCTCGCGATGGCCGGCCGGCTTGGCGTGCCGCACCCGGTCACCGGCCGTTCGCGAATCTACCTGGTCGGCGAGGGTGATGCCGACGCTCGGACGCTGGCAGGGTGGACCGCCGGCGCGGTGGCCGACCTGCTGGCCAACGCCGGCTTGCGGGGCGCCACGATGGTCAGCATCATCGCCGAGGGCGCCGGTCGCGACCCCGAACGCGAGCACCACGCACAGACGGAACCCGGTGCGCGCAGCTTCGCGTCGCTGCTGCATCGTGCCCTATGGGAACACCATCGGGTGGCGGCGACCATCCATGCACGCCTGGGCGCGGTACGGGTTCTGACCGAGGCGGCGGCCACCAAGGGGGCGCTGATCGAAGCCGGGCGCAAGGTCACGACACGACCCTGCAACGACCAGGCCGCTGAACACCATGTGGCGCATAGTAAGCTCCGCTTCTGGTGGGACGCCGGCGTCCAGCGCTGTGCGTGGGCCTATTGAGACGCGGACCGCGAACACGGCGCAGACCCTGGGTTCAAGTACCGGCTTCGAGCCTCCGGGTCGCTCAGCCTGGCACCGGGGCAGTGCGGCCCTGCCGCCGCGCTCACGCGCGGGCGCGCGGCGGGGTTCGACGGATTCAGCCGAGCGTGTAGGTCTTCCAGGGCATGCGATCGACCGGCACCCCGGCCAACAGCGAGATCAGGTCTGCATTGCCGCGCCAGTGCGGCATGGCACCGCCGTCATTCGTGCGGACCCGATCGTCGCTATGGTGCGCGCTGGACGTGGCCACGGTGTGCGCGCTCGGTTGACAATCGGCACTGCATCCAGTCATTTGGTGCCCGTGCCATGACCCAGACTTCCATCTTGCCGGCCCGCGCCGCCCTCGTGCTGGCCTTGGCTGCCGCGCTGGCGCGGCAATGCAGACCTGATCTCGCTGTTGGCCGGGGTGCCGGTCGATCGCATG
>JACZKT010000302.1 GCA_014859905.1 Rubrivivax sp. | reverse complement strand
GCGGTGGCGGTGGCGGTGGCGGCGCCGCCACGGGCCCCTGAAGCGGCGCGTTTCATCGCCGCCAGCGGCCGTTGGGCACGGCGCGGCCGCGCTTCGTCGCAAGCGCATGGCGGCGTGCATGGCAGCTGCCTAGAGTCCGCTCCATCGACACGCCGTCACCGCCTTCAAGGAGCCCCCACATGAACACCCGCAACACCGCCAGCCGCCAAGCCACCGCCTTCGGCTTTGCCGCCCTCGTCACCTTGTCCTTGCTGGCCGGCGTCGACCGGCTGGCCACACAAGCCGGCGTCGAGACGCAGATCGCCCACCAGGCCGCCCCGACGCAGGTCGTGGTCATCGCAGCCAAGCGCGACGCACGCACCTGAACGGCCACGCTTCCCGGCCCGGCCCCGCTTCGGCGGGGCCTTTTCTTTGGCCCCTGCCGGCAGCGCTTGCGCTCCTGCAGCTCGACGCCACCCGCGGCCGGGCGCGGCGCCGACTGGTGTCCAATGGAGGCCCTGCAATGCACCGCCTGCGACGCGCCATGGACCCCCTGCTGCCCGATCCGGAAACCCTTGCTGCCGCACTGCGGCGTCACCGCGTGCTCGGCCAGCTCGATGCGGCCGCGCGCGACGCCTTGCTCGCCAGGCTGCAGCCGCGGCGTTTTGCCGCGCGCGAGACGGTGGCCAGGGACGATGCGCTCGGACACAGGCTGGGCATCGTGGCCCGTGGCACCCTTGCCTTCCACAACGAAGCCGACGGCACGGCGCTGCGCGTGAAAGCGCCCGACTGGTTCGGTGCCGGCGTGCAGCCCACTGCGGCAGCGGCCGGCTGGACGGTGGTGGCCGAGACGGAGGCGCTGGTCGGCTTCCTGCCCGCCGATGAACTGGCCGCGCTGACCGAGGCCCACCCGGCGCTGCAGTTCTTCGTCGAAGCGCCGCCGCCGCAGCGCTCGCCGGCCGAGGCCGCCGACCCGCACATGAACCTGATGAAGACGCCGGTGCGCGAGCTGCTCAAGCGTGCGCCGGTGACGGTGTCGCCGCACAGCTCGATCCGCGCCGTGGCCGAGCTGATGCGCGAACAGCGCGTGTCCTCGGTGCTGCTGGAGGAGCAGGGCCACCTGTTCGGCCTCGTCACCGACCGCGACCTGCGCAACCGCGCCCTGGCTGCCGGCCTGGACCCGGCACTGCCGATCGTGGAGATTGCCACCGTGGCGCCGCTGACCATCGCCATCGACGCACCCGGTTTCGAGGCACTGCTGTTGATGGCGCGCCACAACATCCACCATGTGCCGGTGATGGACGGGGCCCGCGTGGCCGGCATGCTCACCGCCACCGACGTCACCGAGCAGCACAGCAGCTCGGCCGTGTACCTGGTCGGCGACATCCACAAGCAGACCACGCTCGAGGGCCTGGTCGCTGCGGCAGGCCGGGTGCGGCTGCTGCAGAAGCACCTGGCCGCCGCCGGCGCCAGCGCCTATGCCACGGGGCACATGGTCACCGCCGTCACCGACGCCCTGACCAGCCGGCTGCTGCACCTGGGCGAAGCGAAGTTCGGCCCGCCGCCGGTGGACTACGCCTGGGTCGCCGCCGGCTCGCAGGCGCGCAACGAGCAGACGGCCAAGAGCGACCAGGACAACTGCATGATCCTGGACGATGCCTACGACGAAGCGGCGCACGGCGCCTACTTCAAGCAGCTCGCGACCTGGGTCTGCGACGGCCTGGCCGCCTGCGGCTACGTGCACTGCCCCGGCGAGATGATGGCCATGACCGACAAGTGGCGCCAGCCGCACCGCGTCTGGGCCGAATACTTCCGGCGCTGGGTGGACACGCCCGATCCGATGGCGCTGATGCTGACCTGTGTCTTCTTCGACGTGCGCGTGGTGGCCGGCCGCAACGACCTGCTCGACGACCTGCGCACCGACGTGCTCAAGCGCACGCGCGGCAACACCCTGTTCCTGTCGTACATGGTCGGCAACGCCTTGACCCGGCAGCCGCCGCTGGGTCTGTTCGGCGGCCTGAGCACGATCCGCTCGGGCGAGCACAAGGGCACGCTGGACCTCAAGCTCAGCGGCATCGTGCCGGTGGTCGACCTGGCACGCGTCTACGCGCTGGCCGCCGGCTACGACGCCGTCAACACCCACGACCGCCTGGCGCACGCCGCCGACAGCGGCGAGATCAGCCCGCAGGGCGTGCGCGACCTGCGCGACGCGCTGGAGTTCCTGTCGACGATCCGCATCCGCCACCAGGCACGGCAGATGGCCGCCGGTCAGGCCGCCGACAACCACCTGCGCCCCGACGAACTGTCCAACTTCGAGCGCGGCCAGCTCAAGGACGCCTTCGGAGTCGTCAAGGCCCTGCAGGACGTGCTGGGGCAGCGTTACCAGACCGGGCGCTACTGATCGCCCCAGCCGCCGCCGCGCGGCCGAGGTGAATTTCGCACCAGCCCGCAGGTGCAGGTGCACACCCCGTACCGTCCCCCGGCTCCTACGCTGCAGTCACGGTCACAGCGGGGGCAACCGCCCCGGCAGCCGCGACTCCAGGAGGACCGAGACATGCTCGACATGACGAGTGACACGCCGGCACCGGCCGCGCCGGGCGCTGCCCCCGAGGTCGCGCCGCTCGGCACGCTGCTGGCGCGGGCCCTCGACGAGGTGGACTTCGGCATCGCGCTCGTGGCCGAGGACGGCGAGGTGCTGCACATGAACCACCGCGCGCGGCATGCGCTGTACGCCGAGCAGGGCCTGCAGGTGCTGGGCAAGCGCCTGCGCACCAGCGACCCGTGTTCGCTGATAAGCCTGCACGACGCGCTGCGCGACGCGGCACGGCGCGGCCTGCGCCGTCTGCTGCCGCTGGGCCACGGTGACGCCACGCAGCTCGCCGCGCTGGTGCCGGTGCAGCCCGGCGTGGCTGCGCTGCTGCTGGGGCGAACGAGCGTGTGCGAAGAGCTGTCGATGCAGTGCTTCGCCCGCACCCACGCGCTGACGGCGGCCGAAACGCGCGTGCTCGCCGCGCTCGGCCGCGGCGTGACGCCGGCCGAGATCGCACGCGAACTGGGCGTCAAGATCTCGACCGTGCGCACGCAGATCAACGCCATCCGGCAGAAGACGGACACCGCCACGATCACCGCTCTGGTGCACCTGGTGGCGGGCCTGCCGCCGATGGTGAG
>JACZKT010000301.1 GCA_014859905.1 Rubrivivax sp. | reverse complement strand
CAGCGCCAGCGTGCGCCCGTGTTCCTGCCACAGCGCCGCCGGCTGCACGGTGGCCAGCGCGTCGACCACGTGCGCCATCATGCTGAACAGCAGCGCCTCGAAGGCACCGATGCCGGCCGTGAACAGCGTCACCAGCAGCAGCCAGGGCCGCACGCCGCGCGAGTTTTCCCAGAGGAAGGCGGCGAAGGTGCGTGGCGGCGGCGGTGGCAGGGCATCCGGGTAGGGATGCACCAGGGATTCGAAACGCTGGAACAAGTGAACTCCCTGAGCGCGCGTCGTGGACGCTTCGCGGGCGTATCGTTGAGCCTTGGCGCCACGCAGATCCTGCGGACAACGCCGACAAAGGGGCGAGATTGTGGGTGGCACTGGCTTGCGCAGGGTATCTCTTGGGCCGAATGCCGGTCGAGCTGCCTGGCGGGCATCGCGGGATGCACAGTGCCTTATGCAACATAACGATCTCAACCGTGAAAAACCCCTCAACGCCGATAAGCGAGAGGGGTCTGCTACGCGATGGCGCGCCGTTGCGGCGCAACCGCTTGGCGCCGGTCAGGCGCGCCTGCGCCGCTGCGCGGCAACTCCGATCAAGGCCAAACCAACCAGGGCGAGGGAAACCGGCTCGGGCACCCTACCCGCGTTGGGGTTGGTCGAACCAAAAGTGATGTTGTCATAGGCGACTTGGTCTATCGTGCCGCCAAAGTCGATCGACTTGGCGGTGCCGTTGAAGGCCAGTGAACCAATCGCCCAGCGGCAGAAATCGCCGGTTGGGTCACCGCAGTCCGTCGCCGTTCCAAGCTGCACCAGCGGGATCGAACCGAGTTTGTTTCCAGTGGCATTCTCGCTGTCCCAGACATCTACATAGCCATCGAATTCGACAGTCGAGTACCAGAACGAGAATCCGGTTGTGAAGCCCGCGGAATAGTTCAGGACCGCCGATTGGCCAGTCAGAAAGAACATCACAGTGTTCGGCGTCGGCTCGTTGGCGATGTTGCCCGTGCCTCCCGCGTCCTTGTCGATGATGGCCTGCGCATTGGCGCCGAAGACGACATCGACATCGGGGCCGGTGCTCCCCATACTTCCTGTACCACCGTTGTAGAAGCTCTGGATGTGCTCGAGATCCTTCAAGCCCTCGAAGTCCAGCGTGAAAACAGCCGCAGATGCAGAGCCCGCAACCACGCCAAGCAAGGCCGTCACAACGGTACGGATCAGATTCTTCTTGAACATCATTGGCTCCATTACTTGTTCATCCTGCGGTGGACGCACGAGATGCACCTATCCCCGACACATAAGCTAACCGTAGCAACTTTCGAGCCGCCGACCACCGACTTGTGAAAATTGAATTGAATCAAGGACTTGCGGCGTGCTTCCCACGGCAGGGCTGACGGCAAGACGGCAGAGTGTCAAGACATCCGACACGCTCATTCAGGGGGTTACAGCCGAGGTGGCCGGCGTCGATCGGTCGATCCTGCAACGGGCCACTCGTTGATGGCGACGCAAAAGCACAAACCCCTCCAGTCGTTTCCGGCTGGAGGGGCGGGCGGCCGAAGCCGCCGGTGGAGTTCCAGAGGAATGAGGTCCGGGACTCCTGATGCGCTGGAATTGCGCCATCGGTGTTGCCTGCATGCAGGCGAGTCAACCATAAGGCATCCGGATCAGCGCTGCAAGGTCAGTCCCAGTGTCTTGTGCGGGATTTCTCGCGTTTCAGCGGCCCGCCATCAACCCGGTCACCAGCGCTTCGACACGCCCAGTCACCGCCGCGTCCATGGCGATGGTCCGCCCCCATTCACGCTGCGTCTCGCCGGGCCACTTGTTCGTCGCGTCCAGTCCCATCTTGCCGCCCAGGCCGCTCACCGGCGAGGCGAAGTCGAGGTAGTCGATCGGCGTGTTCTCCACCAGCAGCGTGTCGCGCACCGGGTCCATGCGCGTGGTGATGGCCCAGACCACTTCCTTCCAGTCGCGGATGTCCACGTCGTCGTCGGTGACGACGATGAACTTGGTGTACATGAACTGGCGCAGGAAGCTCCACAGCCCGAACATCACGCGCTTGGCGTGGCCGGGGTAGGCCTTCCTGATCGAGATCACCGCCATGCGGTAGCTGCAGCCTTCGGGCGGCAGGTAGAAGTCGACGATCTCTGGAAACTGCTTCTGCAGGATCGGCACGAAGACTTCGTTCAGCGCCACGCCCAGGATCGCCGGCTCGTCGGGCGGCTTGCCGGTGTAGGTGGAGTGGTAGATGGGGTCCTTGCGGTGTGTCAGGCGGCTGAGGCGAAACACCGGGAACCAGTCCTGCTCGTTGTAGTAGCCGGTGTGGTCGCCGAAGGGGCCTTCCAGCGCGTGCAGGTAGCCGCCCTTTTCCTTCACCGGCACGCCGGCTTCGGAGACCCCTTCGTAGCCGGGCGGCGCCGGCGGGATGTGGCCCTCCAGCACGATCTCGGCGCTGGCCGGCACCTGCAGCATCAGGCCGCCCTCGCCGACGCTGGACGCCACCAGTTCGGTGCGGCTGCCGCGCAGCAGGCCGGCGAACTGGTATTCGGACAAGGAATCCGGCACCGGCGTCACGGCACCCAGGATGGTCGCCGGGTCGGCGCCCAGCGCTACCGCCAGCGGAAACGGCTGCCCCGGGTTGGCGCGGGCGAACTCGCGGAAGTCCAGCGCGCCGCCGCGGTGCGCCAGCCAGCGCATGATGACTTCGCGCCTGCCGATCACCTGCTGCCGGTAGATGCCCAGGTTCTGCCGCTGCCGCGTTGCCGCCACCCCCTGCGGGCCGCGCGTGATGACCAGGCCCCAGGTGATGAGCGGGCCGGCGTCGTCTGGCCAGCAGGTCTGCACCGGGAGTTCGCCGAGGTCGATGTCGTCGCCTTCGCGCACGACGTCCTGGCACGGCGCCCGGCGCTGCACGGCGGGCTTCATGTCCCACACCGCCTTGGCCATGTGCAGCAGCTTGCCGGCGTCCTTCAGGCCCTTGGGCGGCTCGGGTTCCTTCAGCGCCGCCAGCAGCCGGCCGACGTCGCGCAGGTCGGCCAGCGACTCGGCCCCCATGCCCAGCGCCACTCGTTCAGGGGTGCCGAAGAGGTTGATCAGGCAGGGAATTTTGTAACCCACGGGCTGCGTGCAGAGCACCGCCGGCCCGCCGGTACGCAACAACTTGTCGCCGATTGCCGTCATTTCGAGCTTCGGCGACACCGGTTCGGTGAGTTTTCGAAGCTCACCCAGCTTTTCGAGCTGGCCGATGAAGTCGCGCAGGTCCCGGTACTTCATACTGATATGTAGTTAGACTCCGACTTCATATTCTTGACCAGGTATTAGCCGGTTCCTAGAATCCGGCCATTCCTGGACTTTCAGGGTTAACCCGTGTCGCCGTCCCTTGAGTCGGCGAGCAACGGGACCGATCTTCCCGCTGGGCTGACTGCAACCCGTTCGAGGTTCGCGCACCGGCGTTCGATTATCACTGCGGCCCCAGCCGGGGCGCCCTTCCGGGCACGCCGGGCGACACCGCAGGTTTCAGGAGCGAACAGGATGCAAGCCTTAGCCAAGTTGCGCCAGGCAGGTGATGCCGGTGGCCGGTCTTTGGCGGTCTTTGCCGGCGACGTGGGCCGCGGACTGCTGGAGATCAGCCACAACACGCTGGCCCTGGTCGGGCTGGCCGCCGTGGCGGTGCTGGTGTTTGCCGCCGGCCGCGCCGATGTCCGCCACCAGTTCGAGGTGGTGGCGCTGGAGTGGCTGCAGGTGCGGCACGAAGAGCGCGAACTGGCGTCCGGCAACCTCCTCGCCGTGGTGGCCGAACCGGATGCCGTGGCGCGCGCCACGGCCGCCAATCTGAAGGACCTGCCGCGCGAGCAGGCCACGCTGGCGACCTGGATCTCCCGCCGCTACAAGGTGGCGCCCGAGCCGGTGGGAGCCCTGGTGCGGGAAGCCTGGGCCATCGGCCAGCGTGCCGGGCTCGACCCGACGCTGATCCTGGCCATCATGGCCGTGGAGTCGAGCTTCAACCCCTTCGCCCAGAGTGCCGTGGGCGCGCAGGGTCTGATGCAGGTCATGACCCGCGTGCACGACGACAAGTACACCGCCTTCGGCGGCACGCACGCCGCCTTCGACCCCATCAGCAACCTGCGCGTCGGGGTGCAGGTGCTCAAGGAGTGCATCGCCCGCGCCGGCAGCGTGCAGGAGGGGCTGCGCTACTACGTGGGTGCCGCCCTGCTGGAAACCGACGGCGGCTACGCCGCCCGGGTGATGGCCGAGCAAGGCCACATGCGCAACGTGGCCGACGGCAAGCGGGTGCCCGCGAATGCCAGCAACACGCCGCCCAAGGCGCTGGAAGCCAGCCTGCCGGTGGATCTGCCCGCCAGCGTGCCCGCCGCCCCGGGCGCCGCCAGACCCGCCGCCGAGAAGGTGGCGCTGCTGCTGCGCTGAGCACAGCCCAAGTACACTGCAGGCCTGCGCAACTGGCGATAGGGGCGGCCCCGCCCCGAGGTGGACGACCACCGGGAAGCGCAGGCCGCCACAGCATCTTCGGCGGCGTCAGCCGTTCGCCTGGGCAGCCCTCGACCGCGCGCAAAGCTGGCTCAGCGCCGGCCTGGTCGTCGGCCCTTCCACCCCGAAGAGGACTGCCATGTTCGACCGCACGCTTTCCACCATCGCCCAAGTGGACCCCGAGACCTGGGCCGCCATCGAGGCCGAGAACCGCCGCCAGGAAGAGCACATCGAGCTCATCGCCAGCGAGAACTACGCCAGCCCGGCGGTGATGGCGGCACAGGGTTCGCAGCTCACCAACAAGTACGCCGAGGGCTACCCCGGCAAGCGCTACTACGGCGGCTGTGAATACGTCGACGTCGTCGAGACGCTGGCCATCGAGCGCGCCAGGCAGCTGTTCGGCGCCCGGTTCGCCAACGTGCAGGCCAATTCGGGCTCGCAGGCCAACCAGGCGGTGTTCTTCGGCCTGCTGCAGCCCGGCGACACGATCATGGGCATGAGCCTGGCCGAAGGCGGCCACCTCACCCACGGCATGCCGCTGAACATGAGCGGCAAGTGGTTCAAGGTGGTGAGCTACGGCCTGGATGCGCAGGAAGCCATCGACTACGACGCCATGGAAAGCCTGGCGCACGAGCACCGCCCCAAGCTCATCATCGCCGGCGCCTCGGCCTACAGCCTGCGCATCGACTTCGAGCGCTTCGCCAAGGTGGCCAAGGCCGTCGGCGCCGTCTTCATGGTCGACATGGCGCACTACGCCGGGCTCATCGCCGCCGGCGTCTACCCCAACCCGCTGCCGCACGCCGACGTGGTGACCAGCACCGCGCACAAGAGCCTGCGCGGCCCGCGCGGCGGCATCGTGCTGACCAACGACGAGGCGGTGGCAAAGAAGATCAACAGTGCCATCTTCCCCGGCATCCAGGGCGGGCCGTTGATGCACGTCATCGCCGGCAAGGCGGTGGCCTTCAAGGAAGCGCTGGCGCCCGAGTTCAAGGTCTACCAGCAGCAGGTGGTGGACAACGCGCGTGTGCTGGCCGAAA
The DNA here is from genome assembly GCA_014859905.1 of Rubrivivax sp. GTDB lineage: Bacteria > Pseudomonadota > Gammaproteobacteria > Burkholderiales > Burkholderiaceae_C > Rubrivivax. The sequence continues at coordinate 6,253 of JACZKT010000301.1, read as the reverse complement.
CGCTGATCGAACGCGGGCTGCGCATCGTGAGCGGTCGCACCGAAAGCCACCTCATGCTGGTCGACCTGCGACCCAAGGGGCTGACGGGGAAAGAGGCCGAAGCGATCCTGGGCCAGGCGCACATGACCTGCAACAAGAACGGCATCCCCAAGGACCCGCAGAAGCCCATGGTCACCAGCGGCATCCGCCTGGGCACGCCGGCCATGACCACGCGCGGCTTCAAGGACGAACAGGCGCGGTTGACAGCGCACCTGATCGCCGACGTGCTGGACCACCCGCACGATGCGGCGAACATGGCCGCCGTGCGCGCCAAGGTGGCCGCGCTGACGCGCGACTTCCCGGTCTACCGCTGAACGGCCGGCGGCGCCCTGGGCCACACCCACCATGCGCTGCCCGTACTGCGCCCACGAAGAGACCCAGGTCGTCGAGACGCGCGAGTCCGAAGAAGGCGACGTGATCCGCCGGCGGCGGCGCTGCCTGCACTGCGAGAAGCGCTTCACCACCTACGAACGGCCCGAGATCGCGCTGCCGGCGGTGGTGAAGAAGGACGGCTCGCGCGTCGAGTTCGACCCCGCCAAGCTCAAGGCTTCGATGACGCTGGCGCTGCGCAAGCGCCCGGTCAGCGTCGAGCAGGTGGACGCGGCGCTGGAGCGCATCCAGGAAAAGCTGCTCGCCAGCGCGGCGCGCGAGGTGGCGAGTTCGCGGCTGGGCGAGCTGGTGATGCGCGAGCTCAAGCGCATCGACAAGGTGGCCTATGTGCGCTTTGCGTCGGTGTACCGGGAGTTCGAGGACGTGGATGCGTTCAGGCAGTTGATCAGGGATATCTGAGCACCCACCCCCGGGTGGGGGATGGCGCGTGACCCCCGTCAGGGCCGGGGCCGGAACCCTCCCCATGGGGTCGCGCTGAAACGCCTGGCTTCATACAGTGAGCGCCATGCACTCACCACCCGGAGCCGCCATGAACCACCGCTCGCAGCATCGCCTGTATCGCCACGCCACAGCCAGCCGGCAGTCCGGTGTCACCCTCGTCGAGAGCCTGATGGTGATGGCGATCGCGGCCGTCACGTTGGGGGCTGTGGTGCCCGGCATGGGGGCGGCACTGGAGCGCCGCCACCTGGAGGGCGCCGCGGCCCAGCTTGAGACGGACATCATGTTCACACGCAGCCTGGCCGTCGCTGGCAACCGGACACTGCGCATCAGCTTCCAGCACGATGCCGGCGGCAGCTGCTACGTGGTGCACACCGGGTCGGCTGGCGCTTGCAGCTGCGCCAGCGGCAGCAGCGGCGCCACCTGCACTGACGCCGCGGCCGCGCTGCGCAGCGTGAGATTTGCATCCGATGCTCCGCTCCAGGTGCGGGCGAATGTGGGCTCCATGGCCTTCGATCCGACCAGGGGCACGAACACGCCGACCGCCACGCTTCGGCTGCTGGGCCGGGACGTGCAGGCGGTGCATCTGGTGGTCAATCTCATGGGCCGGGTGCGCGCCTGCTCGCCCAACGCGGCCGTGAGCGGATACCGTGCCTGCTGACCCCCTGGTCAAGGGGTCGTGCGACCAGCGGCGGGCGGCGACCGACTGGTGGCCTTTCTCGGCGGCAACAGTGCGTGGAGAATCCATCTGATGCCACCGATGCCCGTTGACTGCCGCGCACGACCGCCCGGTCGAGGTTTCACCTTGATCGAGCTGATGATCGCCGTGGCCATCGTCGCCCTGCTGGCCGCGGTCGCCCTGCCGTCCTTCCTCGAGTCCATTCGCAAGAGCCGGCGCGCCGAGGCCTTCGGCGTCATCAGCGCGGTCCAGCAGGCGCAGGAGCGCTGGCGCAGTGGCCGCACCACCTACTGCAGCAACCTCAGCGCCGCGCCTACGGCCGATCCGCCTGGCCTGAACTTTCCTGACACCACCGCCAACGGTTACTACACCCTGGCCCTGAGCGGCGTCTCCGCAACCGGCTACACCATCACCGCCACGGCGGCCAGCTCGCAGGCCGCGGACACGCGTTGCAAGCTGCTGGCGGCCGAAGTGAACGGCGGCAACCTGCGCTATGGCTCGGGCAGCAGCAGCATCGACTGGGCCGACCCCAACAGATGCTGGGCCAAATGATCGCTGGACCGCGCCGCGTGTTGCAGCAGGGCTTCGCCCTGGTGGAGTTGCTTATCGTGGTGGCAGTGGTGGTGATCGTTCTCATCATCGCCGCCCCGTCGGTACGCGACATGATCGAGTTGCAGCGCCTGCGCGGCGTGAGCGCTCAGTTCGTGACCGACGTGCAATTCACCCGCACTGAAGCAGCCACCCGGCAGGAAGTGACCGGCATCAGCTTCAGGACGGTCACGAACAGCATGAGCTGCTACATCGTTCACACCTGCGGGACGGTGTCCCCGTCAACTTGCACGTGCAATTGCTCGGCGGAGGCGGGTAGCCGCTGCACCGCGCCTCGGCGCGAAATTCGCACGGTCCAACTGCCGGTCAACTCCAAGCTAAAGCTCGCGCCGGTGCTGGTGACAGGTGCTACAGCCGTCTCAAACCGCATCATGTTTGATCCCGCCACGGGGGCCATGGCCGCCTACTTTGTGGCTGGGGTTTCGGGCGCTGCGCCGCCGCCAGCCAGTGAATTCTGGGCTCAGGCCGAACTGGTGCGTCCAAGCTCGCCGCCCCAGCTGCGGATAGAAATCAGCGCCAGCGGCCGCCCCAAGGTATGCGCACCAGGTGGCCTGGTATCGGGGGAAAGACCATGTTGACGCCAGCCTGGCTCGGCTGCCCGCGCACGCGGCAACGCGGGCTGTCGCTGGTCGAGATGATGGTCGGCGTGGCCATCGGTTTGTTCATCGTGGCCGGGGCCGCGATGCTGGCAGGCACCCAGCTCGGCGAGAACCGACGCCTGCTGCTTGAGACCCAGGTCCAGCAAGACCTGCGGGCGGCGGCCGACATCATCACGCGGGAGCTACGGCGCGCGGGTTATGACGCCACCCCGCATTGGTCGGCATGGTCTGCGCAGAGCGCCCTCGTCCAGCCGATTCCCAACAATCGGATCGGCCTGCAAGTGCCGGGTCAGGATAGCGACGTCGTGACCTACACGTACGACCGCCCCGGGGTGGCGCCCTCGTTTTTCGGCTATCGGCTGGTCAACGGCGCCATACGCCAGCGCATCGGCGCCACCGCCCAGGACCTGACCGACATAAATACGCTCAAGGTCACTGCATTCACGGTTGAAAGAGCGGACCTACCGGCCATCCAGTTGGCTTGCCCGCGCCTGTGCGCTAACGGGACTCAGAACTGCTGGCCTACCCTGACGATCACCGATGCTACGGTCACGATCACCGGGCACGCACTCAGTGAACCCAACCTGAGCCGCACCGTGATCAGCCGCATTCGCCTGCGCAACGACGGCGTCAAGTTCAACGTCTCGCCAACGCAGGTATGCCCATGAGACCGCTGGGCCACGCCCTGCTCAAAATCCGCCAGCGCGGCGCGGCTTCTCTGGTTGTCGTGATGGTGCTGTTCTTCGTGGTCTCATTGGCAGCGGCGTACGCCAGCCGCAACCTCATCTTCGAACAGAAGACTTCAGCCAATCAGGCACGCAGCACGCTCGCCTTCGAAGCGGCCGACGCTGGCGTCGAGTGGGCGCTGGCGCAGCTCAACGGTGGCGTCATCAACAACAGCTGCGGCGATGCCACGCCAACGGCGAGCTTCCAGCAGCGTTATGTCGCGATCGCAGCCAACGGAAACATCAGCCAGAACATTCGCAGTACCCAGATCGCCGGCGACTGGTGGCCCACATGTGTCTTCGACGGCACCCAATGGAGCTGCAGTTGCCCGAATGCGAGCCCCACAACCCTGACCGCGGCGACCAGCGGGAGCGGGCCGTTCCCGGCCTTCAGGGTCTGGCTGGCCACGCCCGAAGCTACCGCGCCGACGTCGTCGCCCTGGGTCGCGCCGACCGTTCCGCGCCCCGGCCTGATGCCGCTGATCAGCGTCGGTTGCAGCCGGCTGCCGGGCGCATCGTCGGATACCTGCCTGGACTACCTGCCGCGCAGCGATATTGGCGAAGGCCTGTCGTCTGTGCACGCGATGCTGGCGTTGCGCAGCGGGCTGGCCGTGCCGCCTGCGGCGGCCGTCACCGCGCGCCTGGGTGTCGCGCCTGCAGCAGTGACACCCAAGCTGCGTGTCGTCAATGCAGACACGGGCAGCGGCGGGTTCACGGTCAACGCCGGCGATGCCGTTGCCAACAAGGAGGTGCTCTTCGATGTCCAGTCTGTGCCCGGCACCCCGGCTGATCAGAGTTTCGCCGACGACGACAAGAAGTTTAATGCCTTGTCGATCACCGCGCCGGCCACCACGCCGCCGGCGCCGCCGGCGCTGACGGCAGGCGAGCGCATGTTCGTTTCGATCTTCGGCATGAAGCGCGACACCTACAGGCAGCAACCCGGCCTGCGCCGCTGTCCGTCACCGCCCTCGACCACCTGCACGGCGGCCGACATCAATGCACTGATGGCCCAGAACCCGGGGCGCATTGTCTGGGTCGATGGCAATCTGACGCTCGACGCCAGCATCGGTGATCCGGCGGTAGTGCCACCGGTGCCCGTGTTGCTCATCGTCGACGGCGAAACGCTCACGCTCGGCGACGATGTCACGGTGTATGGCTTCGTCTATCTCAGCGGTGGCGCATCCGTCACCGCGACGATCAGCCTGCCCGACGCGGTAACCACAATCCGCGGCGCTCTTGTCGCCGAAGGCACGCTGGTAACAGCCTACCCCGCCGGCACACCCGACACAGCCAGCGTACTCACCGTGTCCTACGACCGCGCCGCACTCGACCGCCTGAGCACCAGCTACGGCAGTTGGGTGCGCCTGGGCGGCGGCTGGCGCGACTTCAAGGCCAATCCATGAAGCCAGCGCTCCTCACCAATAACCAGCGCGGCGTCTCGCTGGTCGAGGCCCTGGTGGCGCTGGCCGTCATGGGCATCGGCATGGTCGGGCTGGTGGGCGTGCAATCGACGCTGCGCAGCAATTCAGACGTCGCCAAGCAGCGCTCTGAGGCCGTACGCCTGGCTCAGCAGGAAATCGAGCAGTGGCGCGCCTTCGTCGCCCTCGCCGGGCCGGCCGGCGGCACCACCTACGCCGATCTTGCGGAAGGCACTTTCACCGAGGCCGGCATCCTCGGCAGCAATGCCAGTTTCACGCGCAGGCGCAGCGTCGCAGCACTGGGCGCGCCGCGCTCTGGCAAGTCAGTGGTTGTGGACGTGACCTGGGAAGACCGCAGCGGCGAGACCCAGCGGGTGAGCCTGGCAACGCTGATCGCCGGCATCGCCCCGGAACTCGCGGCCACCCTCAGCGTGCCCGGCGATGGCGACCTGCTGCGGCAGCCGCAGGGCCGCAAGCGTGGCATTCCGGTGCTGGCCAAGGATCTGGGTGACGGCACCAGTGGCTTCAAGCCACCGGGCGCGGCTGCCAACGTGGCCTGGCGGTTCAACGACGTGAGTGGTCTGATCACGCTGTGCACCACGTCGGCGGCGTCGACTGCCGACCTGACAACAGGCAACATCGTCTGCGGCGGCAGTACCGCCATGCTTCTGTCTGGCTTCCTCCGCTACTCGACACAGGCAAACCCGGCGCCGTCGGCCAACGACGCAGCCAACCCGCCCTCGCCCGCGTTGAGCCAGCCGCCACTGCCCAGCGTGGACTACATCGACTCGAACGGCCTGAGCGGCAACATGTCCTGCGTGTGGCAAAACACGACGATTGGCGCGACGGGCTATACGAGCTACTTCTGCGCCGTTCCGGTGGTCATCGTCAACCCGGAGTTGCCACCGTCGTGGTCGGGCACGCTGCGCTTTGCGGACAACCCGCCCACCGCGCTGGCAGCAACGCTGAGCGAGAACTCGGCTGCCCTCTACAAGGTATGCCGCTACCACGCGAACGCGGCCTACGCCAACATCGGTGGCCCGCAAACCAACCAGAACTATCTGGTCATCCGGGCGGGCAACCCGGCCACGGCGGAGACCTTCACCTGCCCGACCTCGACCTTCGCGCATCAACCATCGACCTAGCGGCACGCCTAAACTGCCGCGCATGTCGCCCCTGGACCGCACCCGCCTGCTCGAAGCCCTGGCCCTGGCCGAGTCCTCGTTCGGCGTCACCGACCCGAACCCGCGCGTCGGCTGCATCATCGGCCTGGCCGACGGCAGCGTGCTCGGCCGTGGCGCCACGCAGCAGGCCGGCGGGCCGCATGCCGAAGTAATGGCGCTGCGCGACGCGCAG
>JACZKT010000300.1 GCA_014859905.1 Rubrivivax sp. | reverse complement strand
GGGATTGGCCTTGCCGCCGGACGCCTTCATCGCCTGACCGACGAACCAGCCGATCGCCTTGGGGTTCGACTTGGCGTCTTCGACCTTGTCCGGGTTCTTGGCGATGATGTCGTCGATGACGGTCTCGATCGCACCCAGGTCCGTGACCTGCTTCATGCCGCGCTGTTCGACGATGACGCGCGGATCGCCGCCCTCGGACCAGACGATTTCGAACAGGTCCTTGGCGATCTTGCCGGAGATGGTGTCATCGGCGATCAGGTCGAGCATGGCGCCAAGCTGCGCCGGGGAAACCGGTGACGACGTCACATCGCGGCCCTCTTTGTTCAGGCGGCCGAACAGTTCGTTGATGACCCGATTCGCCGCCGCCTTGGTGTCGCGCGCGGAACCGTCCGGCCGGCGCACCACCTGCACCACTGCCGACGGCAGCACGGGGTTGTATTCGACGCCGGCGGCGCGGTAGGCCTCTGCGGACGCCACCCGCAACTGCAGCGAGCCCGCTTCCTCCGCGGACAGGCTCGTGACTTCGATCTCGGCCCGCAGCGTCTCGCCCAGCGCCGACTGCACCGTCAGCCGCCCCAGGCCCAGCGCCCAGGCCTGTGTTCCCCACAGGCAGGCGGCTGCCAGGGCTACCCCATTGAGCGCAAATCGCGCCACGTTCGTCGAACGGTGTCTCAAGGCATTTCCCCCATGCGATCGGGCTGGGCACCGCCCGTGGCGCGCCGCCGCCGCTTCAAACCACCCTCACCGGGCAACAACGCACGGTGACAGAGCGGCAGAAATCGCAACGACATCAAGCATATAGGAGCGCAAACTCACGCAGAAGCTGATGTTTGGTGGGGAAATGCTTTGTTTCCGGAGCTGGCCCGGGCTGTTGTGGGTGGGCAACGTCCTTCGTCATCACTGCTGCAGCAGGATGCGCAGCATGCGACGCAGCGGCTCCGCTGCGCCCCACAGCAACTGGTCGCCGATGGTGAAGGCGCCCAGGTAGTCGTCACCGAGGGCGAGCTTGCGCACGCGGCCGACGGCGATCTTCATGGTGCCGGTCACGGCCACCGGCGTCAGGCCGTGCACGGTTTCCATGCGCTGGTTGGGCACGTAGCTGACCCACTCGTTGTCGGCGCGGATCATGGCTTCGATGTCGGCCAGCGGCACGTTCTTCTTCAACTTCAAGGTCAGCGCCTGACTGTGGCAGCGCATCGCGCCGACGCGCACGCACAGGCTGTCGATCGGCGTGGCCGGCGTGCCGAAGCCGGGGCCGCGGCCGAGGATCTTGTTGGTTTCGGCGCCGCCCTTCCATTCCTCCAGGCTGGTGCCGTCGCCGCGATCGGCGTCGATCCAGGGGATCAGGCTGCCGCCCAGGGGCACCATGAAGTTCTTCGTCTCCTCCGCCGACATGCCGCGCTGCGTGGCAGCGACCTGGCGGTCGATCTCCAGGATGGCGCTGGCCGGGTCGTCGAGCAGCGGCCGCACGGCCGCGTTCAAGGTGCCGTACTGCGTGAGCAGCTCTCGCATGTGCTGCGCGCCGCCGCCGCTGGCGGCCTGGTAGGTGGTGGCCGTCATCCACTCCACGAGGTCGGCCTTGAACAGCGCGCCCAGCCCCATGAGCATGCAGCTGACGGTGCAGTTGCCACCGATGTAGTCCTTGATGCCCTTGGCCAGCGCGGCTTCGATCACCGGCATGTTGACCGGGTCGAGCACGATGACGGCGTCGTCGTTCATGCGCAGGGTCTTGGCGGCGTCGATCCAGTAACCCTTCCAGCCGCCGGCGCGCAGCTGCGGGTAGACCGCCTTGGTGTACTCGCCGCCCTGGCAGGTGATGACGATGTCGCAGCGCTTCAGCGCTTCGATGTCGTTTGCATCGTGCAGCGTGGTCTCGTTCTTCGCCAGGCCTGCGATCGCTGCCGGCAGCGCGCCGCCGGCATTGCTGGTGGAAAAGAACATCGGCTCGATGAGCGCAAAGTCACCTTCGGCCTGCATGCGGTCCATGAGCACCGAGCCCACCATGCCGCGCCAGCCTACCAATCCTACGAGTGCCATTTGAGTTTCGCCTTTCCGTTGCTTCGGACCCCTGGGTGTCCCCCGGCTCGTTTCGCCGGGGTCCAGAAGTGGGGCGAGACGATCCGAGAGCCTCAGCTCTTGGTGGTGATGGTCTTGCCGCTGACGGCGGCGACGACCGCGTCACCCATCTCGCGCGTGCCGACCTTGTGCGTGCCTGCGCTCCAGATGTCCGGCGTGCGCAGGCCGGCCGTGAGCACGGCCTTCACGGCCGACTCGATGCGGTCGGCCGCGGCGGGCTGGTCGAGCGAATAACGAAGCATCATGGCTGCGGACAGGATTGTAGCCAGCGGGTTGGCCACACCCTGGCCGGCGATGTCGGGCGCGCTGCCGTGGCTGGCTCGTACAGGCCCTTGCCGGCCGCGTCCAGCGACGCCGAGGGCAGCATGCCGATCGAGCCGGTGAGCATGGCCGCCTCGTCGGACAGGATGTCGCCGAACATGTTGCCGGTGACGACGACGTCGAAGGCCTTCGGCGCCTTGACCAGCTGCATGGCGGCGTTGTCGACGTACATGTGCTGCAGCTCGACATCCGGGTAAGACGCATGGACTTCGGTGACCACGTCCTTCCAGAACTGGAAGGTCTCGAGCACGTTGGCCTTGTCGACGCTGGTCACCTTCTTGCTGCGTCTGCGCGCCGCCTGGAAGGCCACGTGCGCGATGCGCTCGATCTCCGGGCGGCTGTAGCGCATGGTGTCGAAGGCTTCCTCGGCACCGGGGAAATGGCCGTCGGTGGCGATGCGGCGGCCGCGCGGCTGGCCGAAGTAGATGTCGCCCGTCAGTTCACGAATGATCAGGATGTCCAGTCCCGCCACCAGCTCGGGCTTCAGGCTCGACGCCTGCGTGAGCTGCTCGTAGCACAGCGCCGGGCGCAGGTTGGCGAACAGGCCCAGGTGCTTGCGCAGGCCCAGGATGGCCTGCTCGGGGCGCAGCGCGCGTTCCAGCTGGTCGTACTTCCAGTCGCCGACGGCGCCGAAGAGGATGGCATCGGCGTCCTTGGCCAGTTGCAGCGTGCTGTCGGGCAGCGGGTGGCCGTGGGCTTCATAGGCGGCGCCGCCGACGAGCGCGGTCTCGGTTTCGAACTTGAGGTCGAGCACGCCCAGCACGCGCACGGCCTGTTCGACGATCTCGGTGCCGATGCCGTCGCCCGGCAGGATGGCGATCTTCATGTTGAGGTTTTCGCAGTAAAGAGGTGTTGAATTGGCCAAGATTCCCGCCACGGAACCGGCTCTGCCGGGCCGTTGGCGGACGGCCCCCTCGGGGGGTAGCGAGCGCTAGCGAGCTTGGGGGCTGACATTCCCGAGCCAGGGCATCTTCGCCAGGCGCTCGGCCTCGAAGGCCCGGATCTTGTCGGCATGGCGCAGCGTGAGGCCAATGTCGTCGAAGCCGTTGACCAGGCAGTACTTGCGGAAGGGCTGCACGTCGAAGGGCAGTTCGCTGCCGTCGGGCTTGACCACCACCTGCCGGGGCAGGTCCACCGTGAGGCTGTAGCCGGGGAAGGCGAAGACCTCGTCGAACAGCTTGGCCACCTGCGATGCCGGCAGTTGAATGGGCAACAGGCCGTTCTTGAAGCAGTTGTTGAAGAAGATGTCGGCAAAGCTGGGCGCGATGATGGCGCGAAAGCCGTACTGCTCGAGCGCCCAGGGCGCGTGCTCGCGGCTGGAGCCGCAGCCGAAGTTGCTGCGCGCCAGCAGGACCGATGCACCCTGGTAGCGCGGCTGGTTGAGCACGAAATCGGGGTTCGGCCGGCGCGACGCCGGGTCCTGCCCCGGCTCGCCCGGGTCCAGGTAGCGCCAGGCGTCGAACAGGTTGGGGCCGAAGCCGCTGCGCGCGATCGACTTCAGGAACTGCTTGGGGATGATGGCGTCGGTGTCGACGTTGTCGCGGTCCATCGGGGCCACCAGCCCCTGGTGCACGGTGAAGGCTTGCATGGGACGTGTCCTTTCAGGCGATGCGCCTGACATCGACGAAGTGGCCGTTGAGCGCCGCCGCCGCCGCCATCGCCGGGCTCACCAGGTGCGTGCGGCCGCCGGCGCCCTGGCGGCCTTCGAAGTTGCGGTTGCTGGTGCTGGCGCAGCGCTCGCCGGGCTCCAGGCGGTCGGCGTTCATCGCCAGGCACATGCTGCAGCCGGGTTCGCGCCACTCGAAGCCGGCGCCCTTGAAGATCTCGTGCAGGCCCTCGGCTTCGGCCTGCGCCTTGACCAGTCCCGAGCCGGGCACCACCAGCGCCAGCCTGACGTTGCCGGCGACGCGGCCGCCACTGCGCTTGACCACGGCGGCCGCTTCGCGCAGGTCCTCGATGCGGCTGTTGGTGCAGCTGCCGATGAAGACCTTGTCGATGCGGATGTCGGTGATGGCCTTGTTGGGCGTGAGGCCCATGTAGGCCAGTGCACGCTCGATGGCGTCGCGCTTGGCGGCGTCCTTTTCCTTGTCCGGGTCGGGCACGCGGCCGTCCACCGGCAGCACCATCTCGGGGCTGGTGCCCCAGGTCACCTGCGGCTGGATCTGCGTCGCGTCGAGCTCGACCACGGCGTCCCACTTCGCGCCGGGGTCCGACTGCAGCGTGCGCCAGTGCGCCACGGCGTGGTCCCACGCGACCCCGGCGGGCGCCAACGGCCGCCCCTTGCAGTAGGCGATGGTCTTCTCGTCCACCGCCACCAGCCCGGCGCGCGCGCCGGCCTCGATGGCCATGTTGCACACCGTCATGCGGCCTTCCATGCTCAGGCTGCGGATGGTGGAGCCGCCGAACTCGATGGTGTACCCGGTGCCGCCGGCGGTGCCGATCCTGCCGATGATGGCCAGCACCACGTCCTTGGCGGTGACGCCGGCGCCCAGCGTGCCGTCCACGCGCACCAGCATGTTCTTCGCCTTCTTGGCCAGCAGCGTCTGCGTGGCCATCACGTGCTCGACCTCGCTGGTGCCGATGCCGTGCGCGAGCGCGCCGAAGGCGCCGTGGGTGGAGGTGTGCGAGTCGCCGCAGACCACCGTCATGCCCGGCAGCGTGGCGCCGTTCTCGGGCCCGATGACATGCACGATGCCCTGGCGCTTGTGCAGGAAGGGAAAGTACGCCGCCGCGCCCGAGGCCCGGATATTGGCGTCCAGCGTCGTGATCTGCAGCTTGCTGATGCTGTCCGTGATGCCGTCGTAGCCGTCGGCCCAGCCTGTGGTGGGCGTGTTGTGGTCGGCGGTGGCGACGATGCTGCTCACGCGCCAGACCTTGCGCCCGGCCAGCCGCAGGCCCTCGAAGGCCTGCGGGCTGGTGACCTCGTGCACCAGGTGGCGGTCGATGTAAAGCACGGCGGTGCCGTCTTCCTCGGTGTGGACGACGTGTTCGTCCCACAGCTTGTCGTACAGGGTGCGTGCAGTCATGGTGAGGGCCTGGATCCGGCACGAAGGCACCGGGGACATGATTGTCCGCGATCCGTGGCCGCGGCATGGGCGTGGCCTGGGCAGCATGGCCTGGGCCGCTCTGCGGCGGGCCGCTCGGCCGACGCAAGCCGCTTCACGCAGCGACCGCGCGCGCTTCCAGATCGGCCTTCAAGCCCGGTGCCAGCTCGAGCTGTCGCGCCAGTTCGTCCAGGTAGGCGCGCTCCATTGCCGTGGTCTCGTCCACCGCCACCACGCTGGCAAGGTAGATCTCGGCGGCCATCTCGGGGCTGGTGGCCGCCGCCGCCACGTCGGCGGGATCGACGGGCCGGCGCACCTCGCTGTCGACCCAGGCC
>JACZKT010000299.1 GCA_014859905.1 Rubrivivax sp. | reverse complement strand
ACAGCGGCCCTGGCCGGAGCCGGGGCCAGCGCGCCAACGCTGCTGCTGCCGTCTATGCGGAACACCTGCACCACCTGCGCCAGCCGGCTGGCCTGGTCCTTCAGGCTCTCGGCAGCGGCCGCACTTTCCTCGACCAGCGCGGCGTTCTGCTGCGTCATCTGGTCCAGCTGGTTGACGGCGGTGTTGACCTGGCCGATGCCGTCGCTCTGCTCGCCGGCCGCAGCCGTGATCTCGCCGATGATGTCGCTCACGCGCTGTACCGAACCCACGATCTCGCTCATGGTCTGGCCGGCGTCTGCCACCAGGCGCGAACCGGACTCGACCTTGTCCACGCTGGTGCCGATGAGGCCCTTGATTTCCTTGGCCGCCTGCGCACTGCGCTGCGCGAGGTTGCGCACCTCGCCGGCGACGACCGCAAAACCGCGGCCCTGTTCACCGGCCCGGGCCGCTTCGACGGCAGCGTTGAGCGCCAGGATGTTGGTCTGGAACGCGATGCCGTCGATGACGCCGATGATGTCGCTGATCTTCTTGCTGCTGTGGTTGATCTCGTCCATGGTGGTGACCACCTGGTTGACCACGCGGCCACCGCGGGCGGCGATCTCGGCGGCAGAGGCCGCGAGCTGGTTGGCCTGACGCGCGGCGTCCGCGCTCTGGCGCACGGTGGCGGTGAGCTGTTCCATGCTCGCTGCCGTCTGCTCCAGGTTGCTGGCCGTCTGCTCGGTGCGTGCGCTCAGGTCCTGGTTGCCCATGGCGATCTCTGCACTGGCCGTGCTGATGCTGTCGGTGGTGCTGCGCACCTGGCTCACAGTCTGCACCAGCGACGTCCGCATGGCGCCCAGTGCGCTCAACAGTTCACCCAACTCGTCCTTGCGATCCGTTTCCACGGTCACGCACAGATTGCCCTCGGCAATCTCGCGCGCGAACCCCGAGGCCTGTTCAAGGGCCTTGGCCACCTTGCGCAGCACCAGCCAGAACAGACCCACCACCGCGCCTGCCACCGCCAGCGACAGCAGTGCGAGCAGCCAGTGCGTGCGTGCGGTCTGCGCAGCCGCTGCCTTTGCGGTCGCGGCGGAAGTGTCCTTCATCCGGGCCGCGACGGCCGCCAGGACCTTGGTCAGCTTGCCGTAGGCTTCATCGGCCCCCTGCATGGCCGCCACACCGGTGTTGGGGTCGACCGAAGCCAGGTCCACCGCCGCGTCGCTGCGCTTGACGTAGTCATCGATCTGACGGCCGGCCGCCTCGATGTCCGTGCGCACCGTGGCGTCGATGCCGGGCTCATTCGTCAGCGCACCGAGCGCGGCCTTCATCTGGCCACCGCGCGTGCTCAGGTCCTTGCGCAGCGCCGCCGTCTGGGCGTCGCTGTACGAACCGATGATGGTCATCGCGCGGTAGACCCCGGTGTGCATCTGCCCGACCTGGTCCTGCACGTTCGACAGCGCCTGGATGTGGTTCAGGTCGGCGTCGAATCGGGCCATGGCCTCTTCGCCGGACCGACCGAGGAGCACCGAGTCGAGCTGGCCGGTGGCCAGTACGACCGCCGCCGTGATGACCGGTGCGAGGATGAGCTTGTGACCCAGTTTCATGCCGATTCCCTGTGAAGAATTCAGTCTCGCTGGCGGCCTTGCTTACTTGTACACGCCACCACAGACCACGGCATCGTCGAGCTTCTCGCAGTACATCGCCTTGGGTTCGATCTTCTTCGTCACCGGGTTGGTGAACTTGTAGTCCTGCCAGAACGTGCCCTTGCTCTGGGCCAGGTCCACGCGCTCCTTGACGAACAGCTTGCCGTCGATGTCCTTGAGTTCGATCAGGTTCTTGCCGATCATCTTTTCGTTGGCGCCATGGGCACGCACGGTGCCGTCGAGGCCGTAGACCACCAGGTACAGATCGTCCTTCTTGAACTGGCTTTCCTTGTTGCTGACTTCCGCGTGGCCCTTGTCCTTGCCGTTGGCCTTCATGAAGGCAACACCCTTCTTGACCATCGCGGTGGCGTCCTCCGGCGTGGCTTTGGCAAAGGCGCTGGCCGAGGTCAGCAAGAGGGCAGCGGCGGCGCAGGCGCCGAGAACGTTGTGGATGGTTTTCATGATGAACTCCTGAGTTGGGGAAAGGTGGGGGGAATGAATGGGCCCGGACCGCTGGGTCGGTGTCGCCCGAAGGCTCTGGGCGTGGTTCCGTCGGCGGGGGCCCGGATGCGACGTGAACCCCGGTGTCGCAGAGGTCGGCTTACTGCAGCGACCGCGTGCTGTCCATGAGGCCCATGTCGGCGCTGGACATGAGGGCCTCGATGTCCATCAGGATCAGCATGCGCTCGCCCACGCTGGCGATGCCGGTGATGAAGCCGGTGTCCACCGTGGTGTTCATTTCCGGGGCGGGCTTGATGAGCTCACCCGCCAGTTCGAGCACGTCCGAGACCGAGTCGACCACCGCGCCCACCACGCGACCGTGCACGTTGAGCACGATCACCACCGTGAAGGCGTTGTATTCGACGTTGTCACAGCCGAGCTTGATGCGCAGGTCCACCACCGGAACGATGACGCCGCGCAGGTTGACCACGCCCTTGATGAAGGCCGGCGCGTTGGCGATGCGGGTGGGCTCCTCGTAGGAGCGGATTTCCTGCACGCGAAGGATGTCGATGCCGTACTCCTCGCCGCCGAGGCGGAAGGTCAGGAATTCGGCGCAGGCCTTCTGGGCCGCGGCAGGGCGCTTGCTGTCGTCGCTGGCGAGTTGGGTGGCTTCGTTGCTCATGTCCGTGGGTCGGTGTCCGAAATTCAGGTGGGATCCATGAACTATCGGCCGGGCCGTCCTGAACTGAAGTCGGCAATTGGGCGACAAAGTCGGGGCAAACCCGGGCTTCGGACCCAGTCCGTAGCCAAGGGGGCGCCCAGCGGCCGCCGGGACGGCAAACCCGGACAAAAGGATGCCGGCCCCACGCCGGCACCAGGCCGCGGTGGGTGTGACGCTACTGCTTCTGCGCCACGACCCGGCCTTCGGCGTTGATGAAGACCCGATAGCGGTTGCCGTCGCGGCATGTCGCGATGTGATCGTTGTCGTTCAGTCGCGTGGCACTGACCACCTGGCCGCAGGGCAGGCCCAGAAGGGCGATCACCGCCGTCAGATCCCTGAGCAGCTCGGCGTCGTCGGCGGCGCGGGACGACAGCGCACAGAACGCCGTCAACAAGACAACGGACGCCCAGCTTGCGATGCGCATGTTCAAGGACTCCCTCCGTCGGGCAGATTCAGATGGCCGAGAACTTCTCTTGATTCGAAAGAATGCCCCAGATGGATTCACGGGACGCCGCGAGCGCACTGGCCAGCGGTGGGTCGGCGTCCTGCAGCAGGGCAAGCACCTTCAGCACCAACAGATCGTACGCTCGCCGCAACTCGGCCAGCGAGGTCTCGAGGCGGCCCTTGTAGAACTCCCGAAACCGGTCCAGCAGGTCGTCGACCTGGTTCTTGACCGTGAGCTTGGTGAACACGCCGATCGCCTTGGTCTCCCTGAGCCGGGTTTCCAGGGACTTGAGATCCAGCGGCGGCGTTGCGGCCGGCGTCGCTGGTGCGGTGGCGGCGGTGGCACGCGGGGTGTCCATCGTCGGGGGCGCATCGGGGGCTGATGCGGGCCGTGGTGCTGCCACCGGAGGTGCGGCCGGTGATGCGGCCGGTGGTGCGGCCGGTGGTGCGACCGGTGGTGCGACCGGTGGTGAGGATGGCGTGTGCGTCGTCTCGATCGATAAGGCCGCGACGGGCGGCGCGGTGACCCTTGGCTCCTTGCGCTGTTGCCCGCAGGCGCAGCCTGCGGCCAGCAGGACGCACAAGGCGGCACAGATCCTTGACGCGGACATCGCCGGCCGCTCGGCACCCGGCCGCGTCGGTGTCTTCCGCATGGCGGGCACCATGGCAGCACTCATGCTCACCACGAGGGGGGCCGAGTGTGACGGTCGCACAGGCATGAGCATAGGTTAGCAGAAGGGCCGCCAACGAGTCCGCCTCTTCGCCGGCTTGCGCGCCAGTAGCCTCGGCCAAGTCCACCGGTCACCGGTGTTCGAGTGCCTGTGGCGACGTGCCCGCACCGTACACAATGCAGGCGACCGCTGTGCACCGACAATCGGGTCGGCATGGGAGTCCGCTTGCAGCTTGTTCGGACCCCGACGCCGATCACCGTCGGTGCGCTGGCGCCGACGCGACGGCCGTGGCGGCCACTGGCCACCCCACATTCAGGCAAACATGACACCCACTCCCGCGCCGCCGCACCGCCGACATCGGTGGGTCTGGAGCGTGTTCGCGCTGTTCGCGCTGTTCGTGCTGCTGGCTCTGGTGTCGTGTTACAGCCTGCCCACCATCGTGCCCGATCTGGCACGTCGCCCCGGGCCGCCGGTGCAGCTGGAAGGCGCGCGCGGCCCGCTGTCGGCGGCACAAAGCAAGGCCATCCTGCAGGGCCTGCAGGGCCGCGGCCAGGACACCGGCATCTTCGACCACCACCTGGCGCGCGAGGAGGCCATCGTCGGCAGCCCGCTGACCACCGGCAACGAGGTGCTGTTGCTGCAGGACGGCCCGGCCACCTACCGGGCGATGCTGGCGGCCATCCAGGCGGCGCGCGACCACATCCACCTCGAAACCTACATCCTGGACGACGACGACGTCGGCCAGCGCTTTGCGCAGGCACTGATCGACAGGCAGCGGCAAGGCGTGCAGGTGCATCTCATCCGGGACAGCGTCGGCACGCTGGGCACGCCCGCTGCCTTCTTCCAGCGCCTGGCCGACAGCGGCGTCAGGATCCTCGAATTCAACCCCATGAATCCGCTGCTGGCGCGCAAGGAATGGGAACTGAACCAGCGTGATCACCGCAAGCTGCTGATCGTCGACGGACGCGTCGCCTTCCTGGGCGGCATCAACATCAGCAGCGTGTACTCGGGCGGTTCGTCGAGCCACGGCATGCGTGCACGGCCGGCCGGCCAGCCGGCCTGGCGCGACACCGACCTGCAGTTGCGCGGGCCGGTGGTGGCCGAACTGCAGAAGATGTTCCTCGCCACCTGGGCGGCGCAGAAAGGCGAGCCGCTGGCGGCGAAGGACTACTTCCCGCGCAGCGAAAGCGCCGGCCGGCAGGTGGTGCGCGCGATCGGCAGCTCCCCGGACGAACCGTACAGCCTGATCTATGCCACGCTGCTGTCGGCCATCGGCAGTGCCGAGACGACGGTGCACCTGACCAATGCCTATTTCGCCCCCGATCCGCAACTGCTCGCCGCGCTCGAGGCGGCCGCCAGGCGCGGCGTCGCGGTGGTGCTGATCCTGCCCAGCCAGACCGACTCCTGGCTGGTCTTCCACGCCGGGCGCAGCTATTACACGCAGCTGCTGCGGGCCGGAGTCAGGATCCACGAGCGGCGCGGCGTGGTCCTGCACTCGAAGACGGCGCTCATCGACGGCGTCTGGGCGACGGTGGGGTCGACCAACCTCGACTGGCGCAGCTTCCTGCACAACCACGAGCTGAACGCGGTCGTGCTGGGCATCGAATTCGGCCACCAGGTGCAGGCGATGTTCGACAAGGACCTCGCAGCGTCGGACGCCATCACGCTGGAGCAGTGGCAGCGGCGCCCGCTGCACCAGCGGCTGCAGGAATCCTTGTCCCGCATCTGGGCCTACTGGCTCTGAGCGCCCCCGCTACGGACTTGCCTCGGGCCGCGCGGGCAGCGGGGTCAGGTCTTGCCTTTTGCCTCCACTGCGACCCCGTCCGCCCCCTTTTCCGCTGCGGCAATCAACCGGCTGACCCGCGAGACCGACAGCCCGATCTCCCGCGCCAGCGACGACATCGACACGCCGCCCCCCACATGCGCCATGCGCAGCGCCTGCGCACGCCGGCCGCCACAACGCTCCAGGCATTGCGACAGGCTCAAGCCCGGCCGCCTCTGCGCGGGCTGGATGTCGGGCGCCTGCGACTGCAGCGCGCTGGCCAGCGCCTGCATGCGGGCGGCGAACTGAGCGTCGCCCAGAAAGATCTGCGCCGTCAGGCCGCCCTGCCACGGCGAAACGTCCGGCGCTTCTTCGGCCAGGGCTTCGTACAGGTGCGCTGCGCGGGCGCTCTCGGCGGCGTCATGCGGCGGCCCACCCAGCAGGTGCGTGTGCAGCGCCTGCGGGTCCAGCCACGGCGGCGCCTCGGCCCGCCCCACATGGGCGCGGTAGCTCGACCAGGCCCAGTCGCCCGGCGCCGCCACCAGGCCCGCCGCCACGGGGTTGCGTTCGACATACCGGCACAGGCTCACAAGGTAGGCGTCGCGATCGACCACGATGGCCTTGAAGCGACCCTGGAACAGGTGCCCCACCAGCCCATGCCGCCGGTTGAAGGCCTGGGTATAGACGCCGTTGATTTGCCGCATCAGCCGCGACAGGTTGGGCTGCTGCGTGTGCACCACCAGGTGGTAATGGTTGCCCATGAGGCAATAGGCCAGCACCCTCGCGTCGAAGCGGTCCATCGCCGCGGCGATGATCTGCAGCTGCGCCAGGCGGTCGGCGTCGTCGCGGTAGATCGGTTCGCGCCTGTCGCCGCGGGAAGTGACGTGGTAGGTGGCGCCGGGGAATTCCAGGCGCAGAGGGCGGGCCATGGGGGCTGAGTGGGGTGAGCGGAAGGCTTGATCCTAGGGCGAGGGATGGCAAAAGACAAGACCTGACCCCTTCGTCTTCTCAAGCACAGCGGGCACTTCAGCGATGCCCGCCGCCTGGCCCATCTGCTGCCCAACCTGGTCAAACCAGCAGTTCGGCCCTCGGCAACCTGGAGGCACCGATGTCGAAGGTCACGAACCGGGCCCGTCCCAGGTGGGCAGCTCGGGCGTTGAGCAGACAGTCGGCAAAGTCGGCGCCCGGGTGCAGGCCCCACAGGTAGAGCGCTTCTTCGACGGTGGGCTCGTGCTCGAACTCGACGTCACTGGTCTCGAGCAGTTGCGTGAAGGCCATTGAGATGGCGATCTTGTCCAGCTTGTATCGGCTGCGCAGAACCCACTCGGCCTCCAGCAGCACACCCAGCACGATGAGGACGGGCTCGTCAACAGCCGCCGCATCGTCAACGAGGCGCTGCGCCAGAGCGAATTGCGCCTCGTCGTCGCGCACGAGCAGGCGCACCAGCACGTTCGTGTCAACGGCAATGCTCACGGCTTGAACGGGTCCATCGCTTCGACGGCGACCTTGGGCTGTCCAGCGCGGGTCAGTGAACCCGCCAGGTCGGCAAGCCGCCGGGTCTTGGGCCGCATGACGACGGTGCCGTCGCTGAGCATCGTGAAGGCCATCTTGTCGCCGGACTTGAGCCCGAGGCGGTCGCGGATTTCGCGGGGCACGGTGACCTGGCCCTTGCTGGTCATGGTGGTGGGGTCGGCCATGTGGGTACCTCGAGTAACGGGTTGATTACGGTGACGGTAATCGTAATACCCGCGTTCAAGACTGTCAAAGTCGGCAGTTGGGTCGTTGGGTTCGGGGTGGCGAGAGGGCAAAAAGCAAGACCTGACAAGCCCCTGCAACTGGTGCGCAGCGGCGCAACCAATGATCGAGAACCAAGTGTGCGGTGATCTCGGCGGCTGGGAATACGCAATACAGGCTGGACAAGGAAAGAATGCGGTGACGGTCGCAGTGACGCGTTCGCCCCTATTGACGGAAGTAGCTGATGGGTGACCCCACTGTTGACCGGTCCCGCATCTGGGCCTACTGGCTCTGAGCTTCCTTTACGGCGTTACCTGGGCCGCGTGACGACGTAGATGTGCCAGACCGCGATGAACATCGCCGCGATCGTCGGGCCGAGGACGAAGCCGTTGATGCCGAACACCGCCATGCCGCCGAGCGTCGTGATCATGACCAGGTAGTCGGGCATGCGCGTGTCCTTGCCGACCAGGATCGGCCGCAGCAGGTTGTCGACCAGACCGATCACGAGCACGCCGTAGGCGAACAGCGCGATGCTCTGCCAGAGGGCACCGATGACGAAGAAGTAGACCGCCACCGGGAACCACACCAGCGCCGCGCCGACGGCCGGCAGCAGCGACAGGAAGGCCATCAGAACCGCCCACAGCAAGGCCGCGCCGACGCCCAGGAACCAGAACGCAAGGCCCCCCAGTGCGCCCTGGATCGCCGCCACCAGCAGATTGCCCTTCACCGTCGCGCGCAGCACGGTGGCGAACTTCTCGATCAAGTCCTTCTTGTGCGCGGACGACAGCGGAATCGCGCGCCGCACGGCCTCCACCACCGAGTCGCCATCGCGGATCAGGAAGAACGCGATATAGACGGTGATGAACAGTTCGGCGATGAACGCGAACGTGTCCTGACCGATGCCCAGCATGCGCGCCGCGATGAACTGGCTCGCCTGTCCCACCGTGGCTGTCAGTCGTCGCTGCAGGGTGTCGAAGTCGACCAGGCCGAAGCGGTCGAGCAGCGCCTTGGTCCAGGCGGGCATGGCGTCGAAGATGCGGTGGAAGTAGAGCGCCGGAGTCCACTCGCCCGACTGCACGCGCGCGTAGACCCCCATCGCCTCGCGCGCCAGCGCGGCGCCGATGAGGACGAGCGGAACGATCACCAACACCAGGACGATGAGCAGCGTCAACAGCGCGGCAGGCGTGCGCCTGCCTTTCAGGCGCACCAGCAGCCAGCGGTACACGGGCGCGAACAGCAGCGCGATGATGCACGCCCACAGGATCGTGCCGTAGAAGGGCAGCAGGATCCAGCCGAACGCGAGCGATACCGCAAACAGCAGCAGCAGGAGTGCCCTGTTCTCCAGGTAGGCCGGCGTGTTTTCGTCAGGCGGGATCATTGCAGTATCCATGTCGCCGCGCGCACCAGCGGCGAGGCTCGTGCCGCAGCCCCCCATGCCGCGCCACGAAGGGCCCGTTCAGGCCGCGCGCAGATGCTTGTCCAGCGACATCCGGCAACGGTCCATCCAGGGGCCGAGCCCTGGCGCAGTCTCACGGCGCGGCTACAGCCGCCCCATCAACAGCAGCACGAGGATGACCACGACCACCAAGCCCAGTACGCCGCTCGGCGCGTAGCCCCAGCCCCTGCTGTGCGGCCAAGTCGGTATGGCGCCGATCAGCATCAGAATCAGAACGATCAGCAGTATGGTTCCCAAGCCCATGAGATGCTCCTGATGAATGGAATTGGCCTAATCTAACCGGGTCGCCGCTGCCGGAGCCTCGCAGCACAGTGGCTGTCCAGCTCCGACAGGCTCCTAGTCCTTCGTGAACCAGGAGTCGGTCGCTTTGCGTTCCCAATCGGCGAGCTGCTTCTCGGCTTCGTCCTTGGCCACGCCGTAGCGCTCCTGGATCTTGCCGGCCAGCTGCTCGCGGCGGCCGGCGACGACGTCGAGGTCGTCATCCGTCAGCTTGCCCCATTGCTCCTTGACCTTGCCGGTAGCCTGCTTCCAGTTGCCCTTGATGCGATCCCAGTTCAATTGAACCTCCTACGGTAGTTACGTGATGACTCAAGGCCGGACGGCGATTTCGTTCTTCACCGCCTTCACGCCGTTGACGTCGCGCGCGATCTTCTCGGCGGTGGCCTTCTCCGTGGCGTTCTTGGCGAAGCCGGACAGCATGACCGTGCCGTTGAGCGTTTCGACCGAGATGCTCGAAGCCGCGACCTCCTTGTTCTCGGCCATGCGGCTCTTGATCTGGGTCGTGATGACGGTGTCGTCGACGTAGGCGCCCACAGATTGCTGGTCGCGCGTGACGGCGCATCCGGAGGCGGCGACAAGCGCCAGCACCGCAAATGCGGTAGAGATGGTGGTACGAATGGTCATGATGGCTCTCCAGCGTTTGTGTCCGACCGCAACGTGCGGAAGAACAAGCCTCAATCTAGGCGCACCGCGAGACTTGCTCTGTGCGCTATCAAACATAAGACGGGCTTTCAATTGCGACATGTCAACAGACCGTCAAACCGACCACCTCAGGATTCGGTGGTGATCGCACCCGTCATGGAGGTCCGCAATGGACCAGGGCCGTGAGCCGAGAACCAATCACCTGCTGTCCGCGTTGACCGGTGCCGAGTGGCAACGCGTGGCAGCCACGACTCGAGCGCGTCGACTTGACGCTGGGTCAGGTGTTATACAAGTCGGGCACGCCGCAGAGTCACGTGTACTTTCCGACCAGTGCGATCGTCTCACTGCTGTACCTGACGGAAAGCGGCGCCTCTGCCGAGATCGCCATCGTCGGCAACGAAGGCGCCGTCGGCACCTCGCTGTTCCTGAGGGGGCAGGTTCACGACCGACCATGGCGTGGTGCTGGGCGCCGGCCACGGATTCCGTGTCAGATCGCAAGTCATCCGGGAAGAATTCGAGCGCGCCGGTCCGGCGATGCACCTGTTGTTGAGGTACACGCAGGCATTGATGACGCAGGAGCTGATCTCCCACCAGCTTGGCGTGCGCCGTGAAGGCGTGACCGAGGCCGCGCACAAGCTGCAAGCCGCGGGGCTGATCCGCTATTCGCGTGGCCACATCTCGGTGCTCGACCGCCAGGGCCTCGAGCACCGCACCTGCGAATGTCATGCCGTGGTCAAGAAGGAGTACGACCGCTTGCGGCCCGGGAACGCAGCGGCACAGCCCGGCAACATCGGCCTGCGGGCGTTGCCGACGCGGGCTCGAGAAGGCCCTGGGCGCGTGACGCAACGCCACGCACCGTACCTGGCTCGGCATCCGTGATGGCCTGCGTGCCGGCAGACTTGGCAGCAGCCGCGCGCTCTCGGTGAAGGGGGCCGACAGGAATCATGTCGACAGGGGCCGGCCGCGCAGAATGCTGGCCGGTGTCAGTCCGTTCGACGCCCGCCCGGCCCGGGGGAGTCAGCCGTTGCCGCGCCAGGCAGCAG